>JBDTNW010000034.1:0-9544 GCA_039933575.1 Pseudolysinimonas sp.
GCCGATCACTTCCAACCGTGGACGCCGCAGCAGGGGCAGGCATCCTTCGTCTGGAATGTTCTCTCGGCCCTCGGTCAGACCACGAAGGGCGATCTGGGTACCGGGGTCAGCACGCCCACGTTCCGCTTTCATCCCGCGGTCGTGGCTCAGGCCAGCGCGACGCTTGAAGCGATGTATCCCGGCAGGCACTGGCTCGGGTTGGGCAGCGGTGAGGCGCTCAACGAACATGTCGTCGGGCAGTACTGGCCGGATGCCCCGGAGCGTATCGACCGGATGTTCGAGGCCATCGACATCATCAAGAAGCTGTTCACGAGCGGCCTCACCGGTAAAGACGTGCGACACGAGGGCAAGTACTACCGCCTCGAGTCGACCCGGCTGTGGACGATGCCCGAACACGCGCCGCCGATTTTGGTTGCGGCGTCGGGGCCGGTCACCGCGAAGCGGGCCGGCCGCACCGTCGACGGCATCATTACCGAGGCCGGTGCCCCCGAGAAAGTCGCCACCCTGTTCCAGCGGTTCGACGAAGGGCGTCGGGAGGCGGGTCACCAGGGCGGCGCCAAGATCATGCGTGTGCACGTGAGCTGGGCGCCGACGGATGAGGAGGCGATGGCCAACGCGCTGGCCGAGTGGCCGAACCTCGGGCTGCGATTTGGCAAGGCCGACATCCGCGACCCCTACGAGATTGAACAGATGGCGCGGATGGTGCGCCCCGAACATTTCGAGGGGCGCCTGGTCATTTCGGCCGACCCCGACATCCATCGTGCCTATCTGCAGTCGTTCTTCGACCTCGGAGTCGACCGCCTCTACCTGCACAACGTCGGCCGCAATCAGGCCGAGTTTCTCGACGTTTTCGGTCGCGACGTGCTGCCGAGACTCACCCGATGACCCTGACCGTCTGGGCGATCGAGGGGTTGCCCGAGTTCCACGGCGGCGACGACCTCGCCGCGATCCTCGGTAACGCGCTCGATGGGCAGCTACTCGACGGCGACATCCTGGCGGTGACCAGCAAGATCGTGAGCAAAGCAGAGGGCCGCATCATCCACGCCACCGATCGCGAAGAGGCGATCACCGCCGAGACCGTGCGGGTTGTCGCCACCCGCGGATCCACACGCATCGTGCAGAACGAGTGGGGTCAGGTGATGGCCGCCGCCGGTGTCGACGCGAGCAACGCGCCCGAGGGGGTGGTGTTGCTGCTCCCGAAGAACCCCGACGAATCGGCCCGCGTGCTGTGCGTCGCACTGCGGGAGCGCTTCGGCATCCGCATCGGCGTTCTCATCACCGACACCTTCGGACGCCCCTGGCGCGAAGGGCAGACCGATGTCGCGCTCGGAGCCGCCGGACTGCGGGTTGTCGACGACCTTCGCGGAACGGTGGATGCCGCGGGTCGCGAACTTCACGTCACGGTTGCCGCAGTGGGCGACGAGATCGCAGCCGCAGCCGACCTCGTGAAGGGGAAAGCGAACGGAACGCCGGTCGCGGTGGTGCGGGGGCTTGCCCGCTACGTCACTGACGGGATCGACCAGGTCGGAGCTCAAGCACTTGTGCGCTCAGCCGACACCGACCTGTTCAGCCGAGGCACGACCGAAGCCTGGGATGAGGGCTACCGCGCCGGCCTTGAAGCTGGCGGCGGCAGCCACTCGTAAAGAACTCGCGATCAGCCGACGCCTTGCAGCACGGTCTCGTTCGCGTATTTCGTGTCAGAGGGGTCGAGCGAGTGCTCGACCACGACGTGACCGCCGAGCGTCTCGAAGGTGTAGTACTCGCCGTCACTGGACTGCGTCTTCACCGACCACAACACCTCACCGGTGCGCGGGTTAGAGCCAGTCAGCACCGAATCGCTGCCCGAATAGACGACGTTTCGGGTGCCGCCACGGAGAAAACCAGACACTCCGATGTCACTGTCGCTATACAGTTCGACTCCGGTGCGGGCATCGATGGCTGTCCATTGCGTGTCATCGGAGCCGGACCTGAACCACACAATCTCGGTTCCATAGACCGAGATGGTTGAGCCCAAGGCATCCTGGCCGATGTCTCGTGTCCACAGTTCAGTGCCATCCACCAAAGAGATGCCGGAAAGGATGCCGCTATCGCGCTCGGCGGCAACCGCGATATCGCTGGGGAAGAATTCTAAGGTCGTCAGCGTAAACGTAGCCGCCCAGGTCTCGTCGCCTTCTGGCGTCAGGCCGACGAGATCGAAGGTCTCTTCGCCCGACAACCGGTTGCCGATTAACCCTTGTCCGCCACTCGCGACATAGAGATTTGGGTCGCCATTCCAAGCCAAGGCCTCACCGGTGACCAGGGAGTACGCATGTCCGTCCGCAACAACGCGGTCAGCGGTCACGGCAGCGGAGCCATTCGGGGCGCTAATACTCCACGCTTCTTGGGTCAGGTCGACGACTGAGAGCCGAAGGAGCTGACCGTCGCCGCCGGTTGCGAGCACATCGTTGCCGATCATCACGCCCTTTTGGGAAAGGTGACCGGTCGAGAAGTCACTTGCAGTGAACAAGTTGAAGGAATCCTCGAGAGGCGTTTCGCTCAGCTCGTGCCCTGCGCCGTCGAACGAGATCAGCTGTGTGTTGTTGCCGTCGTTGACCGCGAGCACGGTTGGCCCGTTGCCGAGTCCCCCGGCCGCCCCGCTGACCGGGCTCGGGACTTCGACGACCCAGATCGTTGCGCCAGTGCGCGTGTCAACGAGCGACGCCCGTGCATCGCTGATGCTGTCGGTGTCGTTGCTGTATAGGGCCCAACCCAGAACTGCACGATCCTGCCCGACTTCGTAGGTGCTCAGACTCACGGAGTCGTCACTCGATCCCTCGCCTTCGAACGGGTTGGTGATCGTCCAGACATCGAGTTTGGGTTCGTGCAAAATCTCCGCCGTCGTGACCGTCACAGAGCCACCACCGCCGATAAGTGACGGGATAACCAATACCCCCACCACGATCAGGGCGATGACCGCGAGCACGCCACCACCGATCGCGAACGCGCGAGCGGATAGGTGTGGGCCAGACCCCGCAATGACCAGAGGAGAGGCAACCGAGGGCGCCGTCGCGGCCGGCGGGGGTGGGGGAGGCGTCGCCGAAATCCCCATCCGAACACGGGCGGCCGCTTTGGCTGCTGCATCGCCGTGCTGAACGATCCATTCGAGCAGCCCCGGGTAGGTTGCCGGGTTCGCCGCGACGGTCGCCGCGAGTTCGGGATGTTGTTGCGCGATCTCCGCGAGGTGTGCGGGATCGGTGGCCGCGTCAGCGGCCTCGACGGCGGGATTCATCCACACTCCTGGGAATTCTCGGGTGACCTCTCCACCCTATCGACGCCGCCGAAGGCAGATTCCCAGCCCCTCCAGGAGCATTCCAGTGGCAGACTTCCGAAGATGAGTGACTATTCCGCAGCAGGGATCAGCTCGAACGTCGGAACCGAATCCACAGCGGATCGGTTCGGGCCGGAGCCGCTGGCGCCCTCCGAATTCCTCCTCGACGCCCGAGCGGTCATGGCAGCCATCGAGACAGTCATCGACGGCAAGCGGCAGGCGGTCGAAACCGCGGTCACCGTGCTGCTCGCCGAAGGCCACCTTCTGATGGAAGATGTGCCCGGCGTCGGCAAGACGATGCTCGCCCGAGCGCTCGGTCGCAGCGTCGACTGCAGCGTCAGCCGCATCCAATTCACTCCCGATCTGCTGCCGGCCGACATCACCGGTGTCTCCATCTACAACCAGATCGAGCGCGAGTTCGAGTTCAAGCCCGGTCCGGTGTTCGCGAACATCCTGATCGGGGATGAGATCAACCGCGCGTCGCCGAAAACCCAAAGCGCGCTGCTGGAAAGCATGGAAGAGCGGCAGGTCACGGTGGATGGCGCCAGTTATGCGCTGCCGAATCCGTTCACCGTTATCGCGACCCAGAACCCGATCGAGATGGAGGGCACCTACGCCCTCCCCGAAGCGCAGCGCGACCGTTTCACTGCCCGGATCTCGATGGGATATCCCGACCAGGCGGCCGAGGTGACGATGCTTCGCTCTCGCGAGACAGGGAGCCCGCTCGACGCGCTCGCGCCGGTCGTCACGCTCGAGCGGCTTCGGCAGATGATCGCCACCGTGCGGTCGGTGTTCGTCAGCCCCGCCGTTGAGCAGTACGCCGTGGCGATCACGGCGGCCACCCGCGTCGACCGTGAACTCAGGCTCGGCGCCAGCCCCCGCGCAACCCTTCAGCTGGTGCGAGCGGCTAAGGCCCGCGCCGCTCTCGACGGCCGCGACTTCGTGTTGCCCGACGACATCGATGCGCTCGCCGTCTCGGTGATCGCCCACCGCCTCGTGGTCGCGCGCTCGGGCCTCGGCAGCAACGCGGATGCCGCCGACATCACCCAGCGAATCGTCGCCGCTACCCCGGTGCCGCTCGGTGCCTCCGGGGTGCAGCCCTCGAGCCGTTGAACCGCTGACGAGTTGAACCGCTGATGACCACCTCCGCCGCGGGCCGCGAGAAGCACTCGTTGGTGCGGCTCACCTCGATCCGCCCGACACTGCGCGCGTTCGTGTCGTTCGCACTCGGCGTCGTCGTGGTGACGTTCGGCTACACCGCCGGGCGTCAGGAGGCGCTCGTTCTTGCGGGTGTCGCGTTCCTGTTGCCGTTGTGCGGGCTGATCTACGTGCGGATTCGCCGTCCGAAGATTTCGGTCACGCGACTGTTCTCTCCGCCGGTCGTCGCCGCAGGCAGCCGGGTGCGCATGACGATTCGGTTGCGTAACGACGGCAATACGTCGACGATCCCGTTCGCCGGAGATGACGCCATCCCGTGGCAAGAGTCGCTCGACTCCCACGAGGTGCCGAGCCTCGGAACCACCGCGGCGACCAACCGCACCCGCGTGGTCGAAGACAATGTGCACCCGCCCCGTCGCGGGCTCTACGTCGTCGGGCCGTTCGTCGTCGAGTACGAAGACCCGTTCGGCATGTGGCGGGCGGCGGTCGCCGTGGGCGAGACTGATCGACTCATCGTCGTGCCGCGACTTGCGGCCCTTGGCGACGACGGACCGGCGCTCGCCGATGGCGACGGGTCCGCGCAACTCGTCCGTCACCGGGTGACCGGCAACGACGACGACCTGACCACCCGTGATTACCGGGTGGGTGACGCCCTGCGCCGGGTGCATTGGCGGGCGTCAGCGCGGCGCGGCGAGTTGATGGTGCGCCAAGAGGAACACCGCAGTCATCCCGATGCGCGCGTACTCGTCGACACCCGCCGCTCGGGTTACCCCGATGCCAGCCGCGACCGCAGCGTCTGGTGGTCTGATTGGTCGAGTGAATCCTTCGAGTGGGTGGTCGCCATGGGCGCGTCCCTCGGCATCCATCTCGACGGGGCCGGGTTTCGGCTCGAGATTGAGGAAAGTTCTCGTGGCCAGATCGAGCAGTTTGGCCCACGGACCGAAAGCCGCCGCGGCGACGGATTCCTCACCAGCCTCGCCGGTGTGCAACTCTCCGACGAAGACGACCTCGACCAGATTCGACTCGGGGATGCGGTCGGCCCGCTGTTCGCGGTTGCAGCCGACCCCGACGATGCGACAGTCGACTGGATGATTCATCGTCGCGCACCGAACGCTCCTGCCTACGCCTTCTTCGTCGACCCCCGCGAGTCGGTCGTTGTCAGGTTGCAGAACGAGGGCTGGACCGTCGTCGAGGTCAACCCCGACAGCGACCCGATAGATGCCTGGCGCGGATCTGCCTCGGCGACTCGTGCCGCAAGTCCGGTGTCTCGTGGTTGACACCCGAACGGCGCCACGCCAGGCCGCGCGCACCGACGTGCGGCCCACGATCATCCGCCTGGTGCTCTTCGCGGTCGCCCTAGTCGCGAGTATCGCCGGGTTGTCCGCGATCTTCGAGGGCACCACCTGGCTGGTGACGATGGCGTCGTTCGCGGTGCTGCCGATCGCCGCCGCCGTGGCAGCAGTCGTGTTCTCTCGCCGGGCCTGGCTGCCGGCCGTCGCTGCCGTCGTCGTCGCGATCGTGAGTCTCACCTTTACGTTTGCGCGCGACGACGCGCTCCTCGGAGTTATCCCGACCCCGCAGGTGTTCGCCACCTGGGGCTATCTCGCTGAGGGTGGTTCCGAGGCGATCGCTAATCAAAGCGTGCCGGTGATCACTGTCGACGGGCTGCTCTTTCTGCTCGCAGTGCTCGCGGCCGTGTGCGCAATCGTTGGCGTGCTGGTGATCGACATCGCGCGGATGCCGGCGGCGGTCGCGTTCCCGCTCGCCACGATCCTCGCCATCCCGGTGATGATCCGCTCAGATCTCGCCCTCCCGCTCGCCTACCTCGTGGCGGTCATCGCGTTCCTCGCACTGCTCCGCGTCGGACGTCGCTCGGCAGGCCGCGCGGCCGTCGTCGCGACGGCGGCGGTCGTGATTGCCGGGTCGCTCATCTTGCCCACGGTCACCCCTCAGGCCGAAGAGGTCGCTCGTAGCGGTGGCATCTTCGGTTCGGGAACCCCGTCGGTGAACCCGTTTATCGACCTCGGCGCCGACCTTCGGCGTGACAAGCCCGTCAACGTGATGACGTATTCCACGAACGCACCCCAGGGCGCGTACCTTCGGCTCGCGACGCTCGACGACTTCGTCGGCTCCGATTGGCAGCCCGACACCAAGCCCTGGATTCCGGCAGACACCGTCGACAAGTTTCCGAAACTGCCGGGTCTGACCTCGAAGGTGATCACGAACGCGTACACCGTCGACGTGCAGGTGAACGACCTCTCCGGCCGGTGGCTTCCCACCCCGTACGGAACCTCATCGATCAAGGGCCTGTCGGGCGACTGGTCGTGGGAACCGGACGGTCTCACGGTGAGCACCCGAACGGGCACCGTCTCGGGGGAGTCGTACCAGTCGACCTTCGTCGTGCCGCAGCCCAACCTCGACCAGTTGCGGGATGCGACGGCCGACGGCGCCGACGGCAAGTACCTCGCGCTGCCGAACTACATGCCGACCTCGATTGGTGAGATCGCGCAGCAGGTCACAGTTTCGGCGCCGACGCCCTGGGAGAAGGCCCTCGCCCTCGAGGACTATTTCACCAGCGCAGATTTTGTCTACTCCGAAGAGTCGCCGGTTCAGGGCCACTACGACGGCAACGGGATGCAGGCGATCGAACGCTTCTTGCAAGAGAAGTCTGGGTATTGCGTGCACTACGCGTCGGCGATGGCCGTGATGGCGCGCACGCTCGGCATCCCGTCACGGATCGCCGTCGGCTTCCAACCGGGCGAGCAGGTCGTGCCGGCGACGGACGCAGCGCCGATAGTCTCCGCCGACGGGATGACTGCCTACGCGGTCACCTCCCACGACCTGCACGCCTGGCCCGAACTCTATTTCTCGGGAATCGGCTGGCTGCGGTTCGAGCCGACACCCGGTCGCGGCTTCAAGCCGACCTATTCCACTGTCGGTGGCGTGGATGACCCGGCGACCCCGCAGATCGAGGGACCTCAGCCGGTGCCGACCGCCGTCGCCGATCCCGGAACCGGCCCGTCGATCGCCCCCGACGACCCCAACGACACCGGAACCGTCGTGCAAACCGAAGCGGTCAACCCGTTGGCGATTGCGTTGCTGGTGTTGTTGGTCATCGTGCTGTTGCTGCTGACCCCCGCCGTCATCCGTCTCATCATTCGTTCGCGCCGGTTCGCCGCAATGAAAGCCGATCGGGATGCCGCAGCTGCCGCCTGGGACGAGGTACGAGATACGGCACGCGATCACGAATGGTCGGCGCCCGACTCCGAGACGCCCCGACAACTCGCGATGCGACTTGAGATCGTCGTGGGTGATGGGACGGTCGCGCAGCTCCGCCTCGGCGTCGAACAATCCGCCTACGATCGGCCGGGCTCGGGCGCGATGACCGTCGACGAGGTTCGGGAGGTGCGCCATGCGATCGCCGTCGCGGCGACGTCGGGGGTGCGGCTGCGTGCGATGCTCCTCCCGCCGTCCCTTCTCGATCGGGTCGGCATCACCCTCGGTCGTCGGCCGGACTCCGCAGGATGAGTAGCCCGCGGTGTCGGCTATTGCCGGCGAAGTCAGCGTGACAGGTCGAGGTCGTATGAGAACGAACTCGTGGGGTCAAACCCGGCTTTCGGCCGCGGAATTCACCGAGCGAGTGACCGATCTGTTCGTGAACTCGTGGCGAGGTCGACTCATGCGCGCCGACGATGAGACGGTCAACTTCGATCTCGGGTCTCGGATCTCATTTCGGGTCTGGGGAATCTGGGGGCCGCGATCTTGGTCGACTCGGCGCATTCCGTTGCGGATCAAGCTGATCTACGAAGAGCGCGAGAGTGAAGCGAACTGGCGCCTCTATATCGACTCAACCGAAGGTCCCTTCTACCTGCCATTCCCGGAGTTCGCCACGAGGTTCTTCGAGGGCGTCTTCGCCGAAATCGAGCATGATGTTGGCACGGCTCTGAAACGATGACCGCTCAACCGACGGCGAGCAGCGGCTTTTTCGTGAGCGGGTTCGTCGTCCAGGCAGCACGGACTCCGTAGACCTCCTGGATGACTTCGGGCGTGAGTGTCTCGGCCGTTGATCCCGCGGTGACCACCCGCCCGTGCGCGAGCACCACGACGTGGTCGGCTTGGGATGCCGCGAGGGCCAGATCGTGAAGCGCTGCGACTACGGTCACTCCCTCGGCATGTGCCAAACGAGTGAGCAGCGCGAACACCTCGAGCTGGGCGGCGATGTCGAGGTGGTTCATCGGCTCGTCGAGCAGCAGCAGTCGCGGTTGTTGTGCGAGCGCTCGGGCGAGAAGCACCCGCTGACGCTCTCCACCCGAGAGCGACGGCAGCTCGCGATCCGCGAACTCGAGGGCGCCAGCCGAGGTCAACGCCAAGGTGACCACGTCATCCGATGCCGCGTCTGCACCACCGAACAGCGACGAGTGCGGGGTCCGGCCGAGGGCGGCGACGGCTCGGGATGTTAACGGCAGTTCAGTTGTCGCCTCCTGCTCGACGAAGGCGACGAGCCGGGCGCGGTCGCGGCGGCGCATCGCGAGGAGGTCGGTTCCCTCGAAGTGGACGGTTCCGGCATCCGGTCGCGTCACCCCCGATAGCGCACGCAGCAGTGTCGACTTGCCCGCGCCGTTCGGTCCGAGCAACGCCGTCACCGAGCCGGCGGGAGCCGTGAAGGTTGCTCCGTCGACCAGAGTCGCCGCCCCAACTCGGACGGTGACATCCACAACCGAAAGCGTCATGCCTCGCTCCGACGCCGAACCAGCAGCACCGCAAACACCGGCGCCCCGATGATGGCCGTCACGATGCCGACGGGCAGTTCCCGCGGGTCGAAGATCGTGCGGGCAAGGGTGTCGGCCCAGACCAAAAAGACTGCTCCGACGAGGGCGGAGAGCGGCAGAAGGGCTCGGTGTCCGGGGCCCACAAGCAGCCGCACGGCATGCGGAAGCACGAGTCCGACGAACCCGATCGATCCGCTCACCGAAACCAGCGCACCAGTCAGCACCGCCGAGGCGCCGAGCAGACCCCACCGCACGCCCTGCACCGGGATGCCGAGCGACGCCGCGGTCGTGTCACCGAGGGCGAAGGCAT
>JBDTNW010000035.1:0-9409 GCA_039933575.1 Pseudolysinimonas sp.
GAGGTCTGGACCTTCGTGATCTGGGTCGTCTTCGCCGGCTACATCCACGCCCGCGCGACGCGTGGTTGGCGCGGCAGCCGGTCGGCGGTGCTCGCGATTATCGGATTCGGCGCCGTGATGTTCAACTTCACCGTCGTCAACCTGTTCTTCGCCGGTCTGCACGCGTATTCGGGTCTGTAAACCCGCGCCATCTCGGTTCGAACGCCCTTGGGTGGGCAATACCCATCTGCCCCGCCCAGTGGTATCGTCGAGCGCATGGCAAGCACGACCATCCGACTGACCGCCGACGACCGCAACCGCATCCCTGTCGGCCGGCTCGGCGTGCATCCGAGCGACGAGTTCGAGGCAACGCTGGAGTCCGATGGGAGGATCGTGCTGACCCCGGTGGCGGTCATCCCGAAGCGGGAGCTGCTCGCGTGGGAGAACCCCGCTCTGCGAGCCAGCATCCTGACCGGGCTTGCCGAAGCCGCCGCCGGGCTTGCCCGCCCGAATCCAGCGCTGGACGAGGCGCTCGACGACGAGCTCGAAGCCAGCTGAGGTGCCCGCTCCACCGTTTCGGATCTTCACCACTCCAGAGTTCGACCGGCAACTGCGGCTGATCGAAAGCGACGATGCCCGCAAGCACCAGAAAGTGCTCAAGACGGTTCGTCTGCTGCGCGATATCGGTCCCCGGCATCCTGGGCTGAACGCGCACAAGTATCGCTCTCTTGCCGGGCCCAATGGCGAGGATGTCTGGGAGGTTTACGTCGAAAACCACACCCCCGGCGTATGGCGGCTGTGGTGGTGCTACGGGCCAGAAGCCGACACGATCACTCTGGTCACCGTTGGCCCGCATCCCTGAACTCCGCAGAGGAAGTGCTTTCACCGGGGCTTGAGCATGAATATGGTCGATGAGGTGAGGTTGATTCCGGGCACTATGGGACGGGCTAGGCAGCTCAGGCGTGCCGCATCCGTAGCTGTCGTCGCTTGTATGGCCCCGATCGCGCTCTCTTCGTGCATCTATCCAGGCCTTCCGTACACCCAGGTGTACCTACATCGCCCGGATGCGTCGACGTTCGAGTTCGTCGTGTGCCAGGCGACAGAGGGAACCACGCTCCATGTTGAATTCCTCCGAAACGACGAGGTTGTCATCCAGGACTGGAGCGCGGATGCCCCGGATCTGGTGCATTTTGCGAGAGGTGACCGGATTCCGACGGATCCGCCCCCTTCCCCGTTCGTGTCAAATGTCGCATGGTCAGCCCCAGATAGTTTCTATGCGGTCGATTTCGAGGTCGGGAAGTATGTGGATGGCAATTTCACCGCGGATATCGTGGGCGGGTTTCGCGACGATGGCATCTCGGGCACCGATTGGCTGGATCAAGGCGGCAAACTGGCGCCCGCGCGCTGTTGACGTACACCAACTCCGCACACCGCTCGAGTCACGCCCATCGACAAGCTGCTTCAAACTGATTGCGTGAGAATGTACATTCTGCGTGAGTGCGAGCTATTCTGATGAGCATGAGTGAAGTGACGATTACGGATGCCCGAGCTCAGCTGTCGACGTTGGTCGATGAGGCGCACCGCGGGCCGGTGTACCTGACGCGTCGTGATCGGGCGGTTGCAGCGATCGTGGATGCGGAACAGCTTCAACAGCTGCTCGCGGATGCCGAGGATCTCGCCGACATCCGAGCGGTCGATAATGCGTGGGATGAAGCGGAGCGGCTCGGTGAGACGCCCGTCCCGTGGGAGGACGTCAAGCGCGATCTCGGGTTGGCGTGACGCGCTACAGCGTTCAGATCCTCCCGTCGGCCGTGCGCGCGATCCGGAAGCTTCCTCCCGATGCGAAGCGACGCATCCAGGCCGTGATCGATCTTCTCGGGGATGACCCCCGCCCGCCTGCGGCGAAAAAGCTCGTCGCCCGGCCGGAGTGGCGGGTCAGAACGGGCGACTATCGAGTGCTCTACCGGGTCGACGACGGCGTTCTGGTCGTTGTCGTAGTCGACGCTGGACACCGGCGCGACATCTACCGACCCTGAATGCGTGCCTACCCCAGCCGACCCGCAAGCACTTCCGCACACCGGTCGAGCCGTGCGAGCCACCACTCCCGCCGTTCTGCCGCCGCTTCCCACCGATCGAGCAGATCCGCATCCGCCGAGACCCGACCCACCGGCACCCGACCCTGCACCGGCAGCAGCGGTTTCCCCACAACGTCGGCGGAAAGCAGAGCCGCCGTGCCGAGTCCACAGTCGTACTCGAGCACAGGTAGCGCCGCAGCCAGCATCACGCCCATCGACAACCCGATCGAGGTGTCGAGGGCGCTTGAGACGACCGCTGGCAACCCGGCTGCGGCGACGATCCGAAGCGCCGACGCCACCCCGCCCAGTGGTGCGGCTTTCACGACGAGAAGGTCGGCTCCGCCCGCGGCAACCACCGCGAGTGGATCGGCGGCTTTGCGCACGCTCTCATCCGCGGCAACCGGCAGTTGCCAGTCGTGCAGACGCCCCCGAAGTTCGGCCAGTTCGGCGACAGAGGAACACGGCTGCTCGAGGTACTCCAGGTCGAATCCCGAGAGGGCGTGCGCCGCGTGCTCGGCTTCATCCACGTTCCAGCCGCCGTTGGCATCCAGCCGGATGCGGCCTTCGGCCCCGATCAACTCGCGTACTGCGCGCACGCGAGCCACGTCATCCGCGAGAGTCTGACCGCGTTCGGCGACTTTCACTTTCACTGTTCGGCAGCCGGGGAACCGGGCGAGCACCCCCGCGACCTCAGAAGGGGCGACGGCGGGCAGCGTCGCGTTCACCAGAATCTCGTCGCGCAACTGATCAGGCGACGACCCCCATCCGAAATCCAGGGCGGCCGCGAGCCAGGTTGCTGCCTCGGCGTCGTCGTACTCGACGAAGGGGGCGAATTCGGCCCAGCCGTTCGGCCCGCGTAGCAGCAGTGCTTCGCGCACATCGATCCCGCGAAATCGGGTGACGAGGGGCAGGGCGACGACGCGAGCCGTTGCTCGGAGTTCGGCGGCTGACGGCATCGGATGCACCCCCCCAGTCTGTCGATAGAGGCTGCGTCCCGTAAGGTGGCGACACGGGCCGAAGGGATTCCGACATGGCTGCACAACAGCGTCTTGGTCAAGGTTTCGTTCCGCGCGCGTTCGTGGCGCAGCAGCAGTCGCACGCCCCGACCCTCGCGCAGTTCTGGCGAAGCGACATCCGCGTCACGCCCGGCCGCAAGCCGGCGAAGTGGGCGGGCGTCGCGGCCCTCTGGCTCGGACTGATCGCCCTCACTGTCTTTCTCTCCGGCATGTTCTTCGACGCCTCGGGCTTTCTGGTCGCCGTCGCCACCCCGATCGGGTTTGTCGCCGTGCTCTTCGGGTTGCTCGCCGTCATCGCTGGCATCGGTCGTGGCGCCGGCATCTTCGGGTTGATCTTCGCGGTGCTCGGCAGTCCGATCTTCTGGGCTTGGGTCTCCCGATCCGTCTCCTGAGCGGTCGCCTAGGCTTTTGAGCGTGACCTTCGAGGCGGCGACGATCCCCGAGACGCGTGTCTCGCTGGGCGCCGACGCACCGCATCCCGTGAGGTGGCCGAGTCGTTTCGCGCTGGCGTTCGGCATCCTGACGCCGGTTGTCGTTGCGCTCGGGATGGCAGCGGTCACCCTCGACGCCTACCAGGTTGCGACGGTCACGGCGTGGGTAGCGATCGCGACCAGTGCGCTCGCAGTCGCGGCGGGTGTCGTCGGCATCATCCGTGGATCCGATCGTGCGGCGGCGATCGTCGGGATCGTGCTCGGCGTGCTCGGCAACCCCCTCGTACTTCTCTACGGCGTCGACGTGATTCGGGGCATCGGATGACCGGGGCTACCGTCTCGGAGTTGTTCGACCCGACCCGCTGGGTCGACGTGGCGGGATTCCACGAGCTGACCGACCTGACCTATCACCACGACACGACCGGCCGCGTTGCGCGCGTGGCGTTCGACCGGCCCGAGGTGCGTAACGCGTTTCGCCCGCACACCGTGGACGAACTCGCGCGCGCCCTCGATGACGCCCGGATGAATCCGAAAATCGGTGTCGTACTGCTGACCGGCAACGGCCCGAGCCCGAAGGATGGCGGCTGGGCGTTCTGCTCCGGCGGCGACCAGCGCATCAGAGGGCGGGATGGCTACCAATACGAAGACGGTGCCGCGAGTTCCGGTCGGCTGCACATCCTTGAGGTGCAGCGACTGATTCGCTTCATGCCCAAAGTCGTCATCGCGGTCGTGCCCGGGTGGGCGGCCGGTGGCGGACACTCGCTGCACGTCGTCTGCGACCTCACGATCGCCAGCGCCGAGCACGGCAGGTTCAAGCAGACGGATGCCGATGTCGGCTCGTTCGACGGCGGCTACGGCAGCGCGTATTTCGCGAAGCAGGTCGGCCAGAAGTTCGCCCGCGAGGTGTTCTTTCTCGCGCAGGAGTACGACGCGCAGCGCGCTCACGAGATGGGTGCCGTGAACGCCGTCGTTCCGCACGTCGAACTCGAGTCGACCGCGTTGGCGTGGGCGGAGATCATCCTGGGCAAGAGTCCCACCGCGATTCGGATGCTGAAGTTCGCGATGAACGCCGTCGACGACGGGATGGTTGGCCAGCAGGTTTTCGCCGGTGAAGCCACCCGGCTCGCCTACGGCACCGACGAGGCCGTCGAGGGTCGCGATGCCTTCTTGGAGAAGCGCGCTCCCGACTGGGGTCCGTACCCCTGGCAGTTCTAGAGGCCTGACGTGCGCCCCCTCCGGGTCGTGCCGTCGGGTCCGACGGTGCTCGCCGAACTTCGTTCCGCCCTCGCCGGTGGCGACGCGATCCTGGTCGGCCAGCCGTCGGCCGACCTGCCGGCCCAGGTTGAACAGCGGGTGGCACTGGTCGTCGAAACCAGCGGCTCGACCGGGCGGCCCAAGCGCGTCGCCCTCTCGGCGGACGCCGTACTGGCTAGTGCGGCAGCCAGCGAGTCGGCGCTCGGCGGCCCCGGCCAGTGGGTGCTTGCCCTCCCCGCCCACTACATCGCCGGACTCAACGTGCTCACCCGGTCCCTCGCCGCCGGCACGGAACCGGTCGCCGTCGAGGGCGAGCATTTCACCGCCGCCGAGTTCGTCGCGGCCGCGCGACGACTGACCGTTCCGCAACGCTTCACCTCTCTCGTTCCGGCGCAACTCACCACCCTGCTCGACGACCCGTTGGCGGTAACCGTCCTGCAGGGTTTCCGCGCCGTGCTGGTCGGCGGGCAGGCCGCTCCGGCACCCCTCCTGGCCCGCGCCGCCGCCCTGGGCATCGGGGTCACCCGCAGCTACGGCTCAAGCGAGACCAGCGGTGGCTGCGTCTACGACGGGTCGCCCTTGGCATCCACAGCCGTTCGGGTGGTCGATGGCGAGGTGCAGCTGGCCGGGCCGTCGCTAGCCGAGGGGTATCTGGGCGACGAGCACCTCACGGCCGAGAGATTCATTCACGACGACGGGATGCGGTGGTTCCGCACCGCAGACGCAGGTACCTGGGAAGGTGGTCGACTTTCGATCGCGGGACGCGTGGATGACGTGATTATCTCCGGCGGCGTGAAGGTGTCACTCGGCGCCATCGAGACGGCGCTGCGCGAAATTCCGGGCCTCGCAGATGTCGTCGTCGTCAAGGGTCAGGATGAGAAGTGGGGGGAAGTGCCGGTCGCTTTCACCACCAACTCAGGTGCCGACACCGCACTCGCCACGTCGGCGATCGAAACTCTGCTCGGACCGGCCGCACGTCCTCGCTTCGTGGTGGTGGCATCCATTCCGCTTCTTCCAAGCGGCAAACCCGACCGCGCAACTCTCACCGAACGAGCGCGACAGTAGAGTTTCCCCGTGGCTCAGCAGCAGCGTCCGATTCCTCGTGTGAAGACCCCGCCGACCTATCGGCCGATCCCGCCGAAAGCGAAGGGTCGCGCCGCCGGAAAGATCAAGCCGGTCAAGCCCGCGACGCTCGGCACCTGGATCGCCGGCGCGCGTCCGATGACGCTCGTGCTCGGCATCGTGCCGGTCGCCCTGGGAACCGCCGCTGCGGCGCAAGTGATGACCCACTGGTACGACCACTGGGTGCGTGCTCTGCTCGCCCTCGGGGTCGCGGTCTTCTTGCAGATCGGCGTCAACTACGCCAACGACTACTCCGACGGCCGCCGTGGGGTCGACCAGGATCGCGTCGGGCCCGCTCGACTCGTGGGTTCCGGTCGCGCCAAGCCGCGCACCGTACTCGTGGTTGCGCTCGTGTTCTTCGCCCTCGCCGCCGTCGCTGGTGTCGTGCTGGTCTGGCGTACCGAGCAGTGGTGGCTGTTGGCCGGTGGAGCCCTCTGCCTGATCGCCGCCTGGTTCTATACAGGCGGTCGTCGCCCCTACGGCTACCTCGGCCTCGGCGAACTCGCCGTCTTCATCTTCTTCGGTGTCGTTCCGGTTGCGGGCACGATGTTCGTGCAGGTCGGCACGGTCAATATCGAAGCCTGGCTCGCCGGAGCCGCCGCGGGCGCACTTGCCTGCGCGGTACTCGTCGCCAACAACGCCCGCGACCGCGTGCGCGACCAGCTGCACGGCAAGCGCACCCTCGCGGTGATGCTCGGCAACGTCGGTGTGCGGGTGTTCTACGCCATCCTGATGGTGGTGCCGTTCGGCATTCTGGGCTTCTTCGCCCTGTTCTACGAGCCCAGCACCGAGAGCGGATTCGCGCCCTACGTCTACTTCGCCGGGGTCACCGTGCTGCCCGCCATCCTGATCGCGAGCACGGCGAAGGCGCCGCGTGAATGGCTGCTGGTGCTGCGACTCACCCTGCTCACCGCCCTGCTGTTCGGGCTCGGCCTGAGTGCGGCGATCATCTTCCCGGCGGCAGCGAACTACTAGTCAGCGTCGTCAGCTAGTCGGCGTCTTCGGCGAGTTCGTCGGAACCGCGGGTAGGCGGGGCCGATCGGGCGGTAGCGATCTGCAGGGCGACTCTGTCGCGCAGCGGCTTCAGCGCCAGGTACGCGAGGCAGAATCCGACGACTGCGGCGATGATCGCGGCCCACCACCAGTCGAGGCCGATCAGCATGAGGATCGCGAACGGAACCGCGAAGACCAGCACCCGCGCGATCGTGTAGATGAGAACCGCGCGCACCCGCCCAGTCTAAGTCGGTCGCCGTGGCACCTCCCTCAAGCCGTGCTGCCCCCCGGTGCCTAGAATCAGGGCATGACGCGCGTGCTGATCCCGGCCTTCCTGATCGTCGTCGCGTTCATGGTTTTCACAGTCGCCGACATCGCTCTGATCGATCACCGTCGCATCCGCACCCTGCCTCGCGGGGTCTGGATCATCCTCGCCATCGTCCTGCCGATCGTTGGCGGCGTGCTCTGGATCGCGGTCGGCCGGGTTCGCGCCGGTGACGCCGCCGCACAGGGTTCGATGCGTCGGATGCCGCTCGCCCCCGACGACGACCCCGCCTTCCTCGGCAAGCTGAACCGCGAGAAAGATCTCGAGTCGCGCATCGAGCAGCTCGAGAAGGAGCTGCGCGACCTCGACGATGACACGCCCCAGGGCTGAGTCGCCGGCGAGCGCGTTCGCGGTCGCCTTTCTGGCAGAACTGGTGCGGCGCGGCATTCGGGATGTCGTGCTCTCGCCGGGTTCGCGCTCCCAAGCCCTCGCGCTCGCCGCGGGGTCGTTCGAAGCCGCGGGGCTGGTGCGACTGCACGTGCGGATCGACGAACGCTCGGGCGGATTTCTCGCTCTCGGGCTCGCGCTTGAGTCCCGCACCCCGGTCGTCGTCGTCACCACGTCCGGAACGGCGGTGGCCGAACTGCATCCCGCGGTACTCGAAGCGTCGCATTCCGGGGTTCCGCTGATCTTGGTCACTGCCGACCGGCCCGACGAGTTGCGCGGGATCGGGTCGAACCAGACCACCGTGCAGCCCGGTATTTTCGGCACGGCCGCCCGGTTCATCGGGGTGCCCGCACCCGGTTCCGACTCGGGAGCCGCCGACCTGGCGACCGAGGTACTTGAGGGGATCGTTGGCCCGGTGCACGTCAACCTGGCGTTCCGTGATCCGCTGTCGTCGACGGTTGGGTTGCCGAAGGTGACGCCGGGGGAGTGGGCCGTCGCCAATGGTGCGGGGGAGGCTGTCAGCATCCAGCCCGGTCCGCTCACTGTCGTGATCGCAGGCACCGGAGCCGGACCTCGGGCCGAAGCGCTGGCACGTGATCTCGGGGCCCCGCTGCTGGCCGAGGTCGCGAGTGGTGCCCGGTTCGGCCCGAACCTGGTCGCCGCCTACCGGGACCTGCTGAACACCGAAGGGTTCGGCGACCGGATTGAGCGCGTCGTGGTGCTCGGGCATCCGACCCTGAGTCGCGAGGTGCCCGCCTTGATCCAACGCGCGGGTGTCGAAACCGTCGTCGTGCGCGGACCGCAGCGTGATGCCTACGACCCCGCCCGCTCGGCACGCATCGTGGATGATCTCCGCGTCGAGGGTGAGCCGCTGCCGGAGGCGCGGGCCTGGGTCGGCTCGTGGGTCGTCACCTCGCGTGACCTGCTCGCGGTCGACGACGACGCGGCATCCTCGCTCAGCGACGACCGCCTCGAACGCGCGGCATTCGCGCGCGCCCAACTGGAACGGCTTCGCGAACCGGTCACCCGACGGATGCTCGTGGATGCCGTGTGGGCGATCACCTGGCCGCACGACCGGCTGATGCTCGCGGCATCCCGACTGGTGCGGGATCTCGACCGGGTCGCGCCGGGCAAGAAGATTCCGGTGTTCGCCAACCGCGGCCTCGCCGGCATCGACGGCACCATCGCGACCGCCACCGGAATCGCCCTCGCCTCCCCCGGCGACGGCGTCACCCGCGTTCTGATCGGCGACCTCGCCGCCCTGCACGACGCGGGTTCGCTGCTCACGACTCCGGGCGAGCGGATGCCGCGGATGCAGATCATCGTCGGCAACGACGTCGGTGGGGCAATCTTCGACACTCTCGAAGTGGCCGAGACGGCGGACGCCGCGGTGTTCCAGAGGGTCATGTCGACGCCGCGTCCGGTCGACTTCTCGGCGCTCGCCGCGGCCTACGGGTGGGAGTACCGCCTCGCCGCGACGCGCGCCGATCTCGACGACGCGCTCTCGGCATCCACTTTTCGGGTGCTGATCGAGGTGCCCCTGCCGCGAAGCCGCGGGTAGTCTCGCCCCATGAACGACAGGCCGATGAAGGACCTTCTGCGCGCTGGCCCAGGCGTCAACTTCGACGCGATCGAAACCTCGGGCACTCCCGGATTCGTGGGCGACAAGACCGAGGGCGAGAAGGCCCTCGCCGACGGCGCGGCTCAGCTCGCCGACCTCCAGGAGCAGCTCTTCGCGGCGAGCCGCACCGGGGGGAGCACCAAGAGCGTGTTGCTCGTGCTTCAGGCGATGGACACCGCGGGCAAGGGCGGCATCGTCAAGCACGT
>JBDTNW010000036.1:0-9356 GCA_039933575.1 Pseudolysinimonas sp.
GTTCAGCTTCGGCTCGTTCGACCAGCTGGCTGAAAACTGGAACACGTTGGTCACATTCCAGGACGGCATCATCTGGACGTGGCTCGGCAACTCGGTGCTCTACTCGGGTGCCGCCCTGGTGATCACGATTCTCGTGACGATCCCTGCGGGGTACGCGCTCGCGATGACCAACTTCATAGGCCGTCGCGCCCTGCTCATTACGACGCTGATCGTCATGCTCATTCCCAGCACCGCTCTCGCGCTCCCGATCTTCCTCGAAGTCGCGGCGGTTCACCTCGTCAATACGCCGCTCGCGGTGATCCTGCCGTTCTCCTTCTTCCCCTTCGGCGTCTATCTGGCATACATCTACTTCTCCACGACGGTGTCGCGCGATCTTCTGGACGCCGCCCGCATCGACGGCGCGGGGGAGTTCGGTGTCCTCCTGCGGATCGCCATGCCCCTCGCGACCCCCGTCATCGCCCTGGTCGGCTTCTTCAACTTCGTCGGGAACTGGAGCAACTACTTCCTCCCCTTCATCATGGAATCCGGGTCGACGAGGATGCCGGTGCAGGTTGCCCTGGCGGATTTGGCCCAGGGTATTAGCGCTCCCCAGGTGGCGCTCTTGACACTTATCTCCGTCGCGCCGGTGCTGATTATCTTCCTGTTCTCGCAGCGGTTCCTCGTCACCGGCCTCACGGCGGGTGCCACGATTGAATGAGCGGGTCAGCTTCTCAGTAAGTACCTGACCAATTCGACACCCCTCAGAGCGTGGCCGAGAGTTTCCCAAGTCTTGAGACGTCCGTTTCCAATGTCTTGAAACCAGACACCACGGGCACCGCCACGAAACTCCTGTTCAGGCAGAGGTTTTCTTCGCTGCCGGTGTTCTCTGAGCCACTATTGGCCACGTAAGTTCGTCGTGTGCGGAATCCCACCGGGACTCAAGCGCTCTTCGCAGAAAGTCAGCTCGTGGACGGCCGCGGTACTCTGCGACGGTTGAAGAGCGTCGCTCCCGCGTCAGTCCAGGTCGAGGTCGGTTGGCCGTCAATCTAGTGGTGCGGATATCGGTCGCCGACCGACAGCCCGCTATGAAGCCAGCTCAGCTTGTCATGCACCCCACCGCGGACTATGCCCCGCTCTACCCAGTCCTGCATCTCGGTCGGAACTGCGCTCGCCGGGGGGGATCGGGCCATAGCTGATCGATCCCAAGCCGAGCGTGACAGTGAGGTGCGTCGCCACCAGTCCCTGCATCGTCGACCCGGTTACACACTCTGTGAGAGGGCCCGCGGTTTCGTGCCGCCTTCAGTTGGGTCGACGCATTCGCCGTTTAGCGCAGTCTCGCGATCGCTGCTATGAACGGTTCACGGGTTGCGGGCAATGGGATGTTGGCATCCTGAGTCAGCGCCATCACGACTCGGGGCAGCCGGTACTGAGGATCATGCCAGCGTTTCGGAT
Organism: Pseudolysinimonas sp.; assembly: GCA_039933575.1. Lineage (GTDB taxonomy): Bacteria > Actinomycetota > Actinomycetes > Actinomycetales > Microbacteriaceae > Pseudolysinimonas_A. The sequence goes on from JBDTNW010000036.1 coordinate 1,432, forward strand.
TGACGGCGGCATTCAGGCGATCGACCACTTCAGCCTCACCCTCGGGGGTTCGCGCGATGAGGAAGTCAAGCGTCGTCGCCAACTTCAGCATGATCTCTCCAGCGTTGAACGCGCCATATGGGCTGATGAGCAGCCGGTCCCCTTTATCAAGGCAATCGGAAGCGGAGGGATTGCCGGCGACGTCGCCGAATTTTGACAGCATGACCTTCTTTCCCAACCCGGTATCGGACCGTTTGACGATGAGGTAATCAGCCTGCGCCCGGATGAAATTGTCGTTCGCTCGACCGCCAGCATGGATCAAGCAGTTCCGTATTTCCTTCCAGTAGCGGAAGGCGACTTCCAGATACGGTAGACGTTCGATGCTGTAGTGCGGATTGGTTCGGAACTGCTTCCCGTACCCGTCCTCGATGAGAGTTGACCCGCCCTCTCGCAGACGCTTCCAGGTCTTGTCGAGTTCGCTGAGTCTCGACTTGTCAAGCCAGGGCTCCACGTCCGGCGGAAACATGAGCCTCCTGTGATCGATCGGTTTCCCGTCGCATGCCGATTCGAGAGCGCCCTCGAACAGCGCGGTCAGCTCGAACAAGGCCAACTCCCCGACGACTGTCTCCTGATCCTCGATCGAGAAGTCGTCTTCGAATCTCGTCAGGTCGACCTGAATTGGGACGTCCGCGCCCTCGGCGATCCGAGACGCGATTTCTGGACTTCGCAGGTCGGGTTCAGAGTCGCGGACCGCCCGCACAGCGAGACGCAACCGCCGCAGCGCGAAAACCGTGGGCCAGATTGTCTTGTTCACCGCGTCAAGGCCGCGTCGAAAGGTGGAGAACCCGGGCATCAGCGTTGGGAAGTTGCGCCTAGATGCCATCACGTGCCTCCGCGTCTCGTCTTTGGGGAGACTATCGATCGTTTCGATAGCTGCGAGTATCGCGGCCAGATCACCAGTACCACCGTTAAGAGTCGCTGCTGATGAGGGCATTTCTGGATCTACCCCGATCTCCCTAAATGCACTCGGGCGCGGTCGAGCGCGTAGATACTCGTCACGGCCATCCGGTCGAGGGTCATGAGCGTGGTCGCCCTTTCGAAATCGACAAACGAGATCTTCGCAACGCCGCCGTTCTGCTCTGCCTCCCAGTTCCCGCGCGCGCGAGCTCTCACATAGCGGTAGAACCCCGGAGATCGGAAATGTACGAGGTAGGAGACGACCACGCTCGCCTCCATCGGGTCCATTGCGACGCCAGTGATCCTTGCGCTCGTCCAGGGCATCGTCAGCTCCCGACGGAGACGACGAGCCTCTCGGGTGCGGAAGATCCAATCCGGATCGTCTAGCCGGGGTTTGTCGCCAACGCGCTTCGTACCTTCCTGGTCGAAGATCTCCTCCAAGAATTCCTTCATGAGGTTGTACATAGGGATGCCAAACTCGCTGCGAGTTCCGCCGACGTTGTTGGGTTCCATCCCGAACACGGGCGACACCGCTTGGAGCCCGCGTGTGCTGACCACCTCTTGCGAGCGGATCTGCATAGGAACGACCGCTCCATTTCCGGTCTCGAACACGCAGACTGCGGCACCGGAAATCACCAACTTGGTCGCTTGGTCACCCCATGCCTTCCTGGGGTTGGAGAGAACGTCGCGGAGGGGCCGCTTCCGGAAAGGGCGCCGTGACTCCATTTCCTCGGAGACGTCGTCGCTCTTCGTCACGAAGGAGAAGAAGTTCCCGACGACGACCGATATCTGGTGGGCCGAGATATCGGACTTCTCAACAAAGAGATGCGAGCCGTCCCACAGCTTGATCCCGTTGTCTCGGCGCCACTTGATCGCGTTGCGGTTGTATCCGAAGTCTTGGCGTTTAGCGTCGGCGAGACTAAATGGACGATCGTCAAAAGGATTCACGCGCACGCGCCAATCGTCGTTCGGAATCTCCATCAGAGGTATCGTGAGCCGCTCAGTCAGGGACTGGGTCTCGTAGAGCGGTCCCGTCGCGTTGCGAAAATACTTGAGCGACAACGAGACGTGTGCTCGCGCATCCATTCGTTTGGCGAAGCGTCGATCGCTTGTCGCACGCACGATACGAATCGACGATTCCACGATCTTGCGCTCGAACAGCACGAGGAGACCCACAAGCGTGACGGTGGTGCCGAGATTGGCGAGAAGCGACTGAACATAGCTGACCTGTGGCGCCTCGAGATCAAGCGGCCATGAGGGCAAGTACCAACCAACTGTCAGTATCGCGAGCCCGACCCCCAAGGTGATGAACGCGAACACGCGGCGACCCCCAGTCTCGCCAGCCTTCGTGCTCATCTGCCGAGTATCGCAGCCAGCGTGCTGGCGCTCGACACTCGGGTGCGGGGCCACGTGCCCGTTCGCCGCTCCCTCGATGGCGACGCCAGGGATCGGTGATGATGACCTTGCGGCCAACTCACACCGGCGCCGCGACCCATGAGCGGTTGCGAGATCGTGACTCGCCGTCGACCGAATGGTGGGCCTTGGGCCACTCAACACAGACAGAAGCAGTGGTGCCGAACCCCAAGCCCAACCGTGCAATTTATCGCAGTCGGTGGCCGGAACGTGATCATCGACACGCCGGGGACGCGGGGATACCGCTGAATGTCGCGCCGGCCATACAAAATGGGTCCTGGCAGCACGCGGCCCCGGAAGGTAGACGACCCGAAGGTCAGCCGAATGTCCCGGGGCCGACGCTGAGCAACTTGGACAGTCAACTCAGTTGAAGCTTAACCCGACTTGGCGGAACGGTGCACCTATGCACCGCGACCGGTAACGAGGGGGGACAGCTGCTCGGCCCTCAGGAGGGGGCACATCATGGGCGTTGTCTCGCCTTGGCACTCGATCCTCTCGCCGGTTCACCACGACAACACGTCGTGCAACACCGGAAACAACATCGAGAGGGAGAACCGGCGCTCCGGCACGGGCGGCAAGCCGCTCTGCCAGGAGTGCAAGAACCTCAAGTAGGGTTCCGCCGGATCTAACGCAGCCCGAGGGGTCGTGGTCAGGGACCGCGGCTCCTCGGGCCGTTGTTGACTCGAACTCAGCCGGTCTGCGGGGGAGCTTGTTTGATTCGTCTAGCGGTCTCAGACTCCACCATGGCCTTCACTGTCGAGGCGTACCACGTGCGCCCTTTCGCGGTGGCGATGCCTTGGTCGTTCAAAGATCGAGCAACGGCATTGAAGGACATACCTCGCTCAACCATGGCGATGACTTCGCGGTAGGTGACCACGAACCCTGGATCAACCGGTCTCCCAAAGAGGGCACCTTCCGCCTTTTGCCGTTGCATCGCCTCGCGGGTTCGTCGACTTATCAGAGCGCGTTCCTCTGACATGCTGAGAGCCTTCAAGCGGGGACCCAGTCGCTCTTTGGCCGTGGCCTTCTCGATGCAGTCGCCAGAGAGCATGATTCCCCACCCTTGGCGCTGGCTTCGATCGAACGCAGAAGCCCCTTCCATGCCTTCGAGAATCCAGTCGAGTCGAACGGCCATGAGCACGTCCGCTTGATGCTGGTCTAACAGGTCTAGAACCTCGGCAAGTTTGTCGCTGCTGTGACCCCCGCCACCGGTGACGTCATCCCGAACCACGGTGTACTCGAATCCGCGCGCGGCGGCTTCCCGGATCAGCACTTCCTCCTGCGCTTTGAGAGTCATTTGAACTCGATCTCGCTCGATGCTGGCGGTTCGACAATACAAAATCACCTTCATGTCAAAAGTGTATAGAAAAGGAACCGATTATGTACGATGTGCGCCGCGTGTTGGGGTCGGAGATCGGCCAGATCGCGAGCCGGTGCCTTGGCGACCGCCTTCGTCCGCATCTGCAGGACCTGTTCGCCTCCACCCACGAGAAGGTCTACGTATCGCGGCGAGTTCTACCGGCCGCCGGGCCGATTGGTTCGTCGGTGCCTTTCTCGACGCGCCATCGCGATTCATCGTGTTCGACCACTGGGAGGCGTCTTCGCCGCCAACGAGCAGGCACGAGATCGTCATCGGCGCGCTCACTCCGCGCGAGGTTGCCGGTTTCTGAGCCTGTTCTGCATCCCGCCGAGGATGAACTCGAGGCCGGTTTCGAACGCTTCGTCGAGCAGCGCTTGAGGGTCGCTCCAACTTCCCATGGCGCGCGCCAGCGCACCTTCGTCGTCGGGGTCGACCCAGCTCTGCGGGGGCGCCCGTTGCTCGAGCGCGTTGCCGATCGCGAAACTGTCGAGCACCTCGATGAGCACATTGACCTCGGCGTCTTCGAACCCCGCGGACGCGAGGGCTCGAGCGAGCTCGCGGTAGATCTCCAGCACGGCGGGCTGCGCGATGGGCACCCCGATGAGCAGCGGCACGACGTTCGGATGCGCGGAATAGGCGGCACGCTGGGCCCGCGCGATCGCGGCGACCCGGTCGACCCACGTTCCCGGCTCCCCTTTCGGCACCGGATGCGCAGCCACCATCGACCCACGGATGAGCTCGACCAGGGCTTCCTTGCCCTCGACGTGGTTGTACAGCGCAGGCGCCGACACTCCCAGGCGCTTGGCGAGCCGCCGCATGCTGAATGGCTCCCCGCTGTCGATGATCTCGAGCGCGGTGTCGGCGATCAATTCAACCGAGAGGAGGGGAGTAAGAGGTCGTCCCACCGCTACCTCAGACTCTCGTCACAACGTGTTCGACCCCAGAAGAGGTCGATTGCCTATTGCACCACGAACCCTCGTACTCCCATACTAAATGAACACCGTTAGTTTAGGTGACCGACAATGAAGTCGACCCGGAGGTTCAGATGGCAGTGAATGTGAAAGACGCAGAGGCGCAACCTTCCGAAGCGCCGGCTGGAGAACTCAAGAAGGGGGCCCTAGGTACCGGGGGAATCGTCTTCCTCGTGGTCTCCGCGGCAGCCCCGCTCACGGTTATCGCCGGAGTGGCACCGCTCGCGATCCTCATCGCAGGACCGGCAGCGCCGACGGCGTATCTCATCGCAGGCGCCGCGCTTGTCTTGTTCGCCATCGGGTTCATGGCGATGACCCGCTATGTGCGACAGACGGGTGGCTTCTACACCTACATCACGCACGCCCTCGGCCGAGTCGTCGGTCTCGGCGCCGGCATCCTTGCACTCGTGTCGTATAACGCGATGCAGATCGGCCTCTACGGCCTCTTCGCCGTCACCTCGAGCGCTCTGCTCCAGACCGTCTTCGGCGTCACCGTGCCGTGGTGGGTGTTGGCCCTCGTCGCCATCGCCGCAGTGTGGGCGCTCGGCTTCTTCGGCATCGATGTCGGCGCGAAGGTGCTCGGCGTTCTTCTCACCGCTGAGACGCTGATCCTTCTCATCGTCGGGATCGCCATCGCGGTTAAGGGAGGACCGGAAGGGTTCAAGTTCGGCATGTTCGACCCGACCCTGGTCTTCACCCCGCAGGTCGGCATCGTGCTGGGGCTAGCTCTCGGCGCGTTCCTCGGCTTCGAAGCGACGGCGCTCTACCGAGCTGAGGCGCGCAATCCGAACACCTCGATCCCCCGCGCGACCTATATCTCGATCGGGTTCCTGACCGTCTTCTACACGGTGCTCGTCTGGCTCTTCGTGCAGGCGTTTGGCGAGACCGGCGTGCAGGCCTACATCGGCGAGAACGGAATCACGACGTTCGCGTTCACCACGGCCGATCAGTTCCTCGGTCAATGGGCGAGCATCGCGATGTACGCACTGATCGTCACGAGTGTCTACGCGGGGCTTCTCGCGTTCCACAACACCATCAACCGCTACGCATACTCCCTGGCGCGAGACGGCATCCTGCCTGCTGCCTTGACGAGGACCCGGCGCGACGGCTCACCGCACATCGCAGGACTCACGCAGACCATCCTGGCGCTGCTGATCGTCGGCGCCTTTGCGATCGCGGGCGCCGACCCGTACCTCCAACTGTTGATCTGGGTGAACACGCCGGGTGTCGTGGGCGTACTCATCTTGCAGCTGCTGGCGTCCGTCGCGGTCATCGTCTTCTTCGTGCGCCACCGCACCCTGGAGCGCAAGTGGTACGTGCTGCCCGCTGCCATCCTCGCGACGCTCCTGCTGGCGCTGTTCGCGGTTCTCATCGTGATTAACATCGACTTCCTCACCGGAGCCGGACCTGTCGTCAACGCAATCATCCTGCTGATTGTGCCCGTCGCGTTCCTCGTCGGTGTCGTCCTTGCCGTGATCTACAAGCGGTCGCGGCCAGCCGCCTACGCGCGGATTGGTGGCGGCGAAGCGGATGAATGATCGTCCCGCCGATCTGATCCTCACTGCGGGGCGGGTCCACACGATGTCGGGGGACATCGTGGGGGCTACGGCCGTGGCGGTCCGTGAGGGGATGATCGTCGCGGTGGGCGGAGAGGGCGACGTGGCCGGGTTCATCGGACCCGGCACCCGCTCTCTCCGCTACCCGGGGGCAACCATCGTTCCGGGGCTGAGCGACGCCCATGCGCATCCGTTGTCGGGGGCGGGCTTCACGGTCGGCATGGACCTTCGTGACGTCACCTCGATGCCCGAACTGCGGCAGCAACTCGCGACGGCGCTCGCCGGACTCAAACCCGGCGACTGGCTCCGAGGGTGGGGACTGAACCCCAACGTGTGGGGGACCGAGCGCGTGACGTCGGCACTTCTGGACGAGGTCGCAGGCACCGTGCCCGTGCTGCTGCGCTTCTTCGACGCCCACTCGGCGCTAGCCAACAAGCCGGCATTGAGTGCCGCGGGGATCTCGGGGCCACGCACGTTCCCGACCGGAGCGCGGGTGGATGCCGACGGCGACGGCACTCCGACGGGACTGCTCCTCGAGGCCGACGCCATGCAGCTCGTGTTCGACGTGATGCCGCCCGAGCCGATCGAGGATCATGCCCATCGGGTGACGAGTCTCCTCGCCGACATGGCAGCCAGCGGCCTGACGTCGTCGCAGGTGATGGACTTCATCGACGAGCCCTTCGAACTTCTGCGGCTCATCGAGGCCGAAGGTGAACTTCCACTCCGGCTGCGATTCTCGCCGTGGGTCGAGCCCAAACACACCCCGGATGATTGGGCGCGCATTCTCGACTGGCAAGGCACCGGTGGGCGGCGGTGGAAGGTCCAGGGGGTGAAGTTCTTCCTCGACGGGACGATCGACGGCGGAACCGCGTGGCTTGAGACGCCCGACACTCACGGCGAGTCGACAGACTCGGTCTGGGGCGATCCGGCGCACTACGCGGCCGCGGTGCGGTTCTTCGCCGAGAACGGGATCGGCACCGCGACCCATGCGATCGGGGACGCCGCGATCCGGTTCGCCCTCGTCACGATCTCGCAGCTGCCGGCGGCGAGCGCCGGAGGAGCCGTCCACCGCGTCGAGCACGCCGAGACCCTTCCCGATGAACTCGTGGATGTCTTCGCAGGCTCCGGGGCGATCGCGAGTATGCAACCAACGCACTGCACTCACTTCGTGCGGTCGGACCACACCGACAATTGGTCGGAACGGCTCGGGCCTGAGCGCGCCCAACGCGCGTGGCGAACCGGCTCTCTCGCGAAGGCCGGCGTGACCCTCGCGCTCGGCTCGGACTGGCCAGTGGCTCCGTTCGAGCCGCTCGCGATCATGGCCGATGCGCAACTGCGGCGGGACGTTGCTCTCCCCGACCTCAATCCCGTCGGGCCAGAGGAGGCGCTGACCGCTCTGCAGGCGCTTGAGGCCTACACGATGGGCTCCGCCATTGCGGCCGGGGTCGCTGACACGGAAGGCTCCATTAGCGTGGGCAAGGTCGCCGACCTGACGATCCTGGCCGCCGATCCCCTCGGGATCTCACCTGAACACCTCGCTGCTACCGCAATTCTTGCCACCGTGGTCGGCGGCGAGATCCAGTTCGCGGCGACAGCGGGGCCGCTGCCGTGACACCGCCCCGTCAGCGTGTTGCCATCGTCACCGGAGCAGGCAGCGAGCACGGCATCGGTTTCGCCGCGGCCCGGCTT
>JBDTNW010000037.1:0-9312 GCA_039933575.1 Pseudolysinimonas sp.
CTGCGCAACCTCAACCACATGTACGCCGGGCGGGACGACGAGTCGTGGATCGGGTTGATCGTGTTCGTCGGCCTGCTGATCGTGATGATTGTGGCCTGGGTTGTCGCGCGACCCGCGGTGCTCAACCGCTTGGCAGCCCTCGGCGGCACGGTGCGTAACTAAGAACCAAGGAGACATCAAGATGACCCGAATCGGAATCGTTGCCGAACGTCCCGGGGAGACCCGCGTCGCCGCAACACCCGAGTCTGTAGCGAAGCTGCGCGGCCTCGGCTACGAAGTCGTCGTCGAACGCGGCGCGGGAACCGCGTCGTCGTTCCCCGACGCTCGATACGCCGAGCAGGGCGCGAACCTGGTCGACCGCGCGACCGCATGGAGCTCGAACGTCGTGCTCAAGGTTGTCGCGCCCGACGACGACGAGCTCCCCCTGCTGTCTTCAGGGTCGACCCTCATCGCGCTGCTGAGTCCGGCCCAGCGCCCTGAGCTCCTCGAGTCGCTGCGGTCCCACTCGGTGACGGCCTTGGCGATGGATGCGGTTCCGCGCATTTCGCGAGCCCAGTCGCTTGACGTTCTGAGCTCGATGGCAAACATCTCGGGTTACCGCGCGGTCATCGAGGCGGCCAACGAGTTCGGGCGATTCTTCACGGGGCAGATCACCGCGGCGGGAAAGATGCCGCCCGCGAAGGTGCTTGTAGCCGGCGTCGGCGTCGCCGGACTTGCAGCGATCAGCACTGCCGCGAGCATGGGAGCAGTCGTGCGGGCGACGGACCCTCGTCCCGAGGTCGCCGATCAAGTGAAGTCGGTCGGCGGTGAATACCTCGCGGTCGAGGTCGGTGAGCAAATGGTCTCCACGGACGGCTATGCGAAGGCTACGAGCGAGGCCTACGACCGTCGCGCCGCGGAGATCTATTCGGAACAGGCGCGCGACGTTGACATCATCATCACGACGGCCGCGATCCCTGGTCGGCCCGCGCCACGACTTCTCACCGCCGCCGACGTCGCGAGCATGAAACCGGGAAGTGTCATCGTCGACCTGGCGGCAGCCTCCGGAGGAAACGTGGAAGGAACCGTCGCCGGCCAACGCGTCGTGACCTCGAACGGGGTCGTCATCCTGGGCTACACCGACCTCGCCGGGCGCCTACCGGGTCAGGCATCGCAGCTGTACTCGACCAACGTCTTCAACCTCATGAAGCTTCTGACACCGGGCCGGGCCGGCGTTCTCGAACTCGACTTCGAGGATGTCGTGCAACGGTCGATCACCGTCGTTCGGGGCGACGAGATCACCTGGCCACCACCACCGGTTCACGTTTCAGCGGCACCCACCGCGGTTGCTGCCGCGACCCCGACCAAGCCGGTCGCTCCTCGTCGAGGCATCTCTTCTCGACAGCGCACCGGGCTCGGGCTCGCCGGGATCGCGGCACTCTTCGCAGTGTGCGCGTTCGCCCCCTCGCCGCTGCCCCAGCACTTTCTGGTGCTGACCCTGTCGGTCGTCGTCGGCTTTTACGTCATTGGCCAGGTCGCCCACGCGCTGCACACACCGCTGATGAGTGTCACGAATGCGATCTCGGGGATCATCGTCGTCGGGGCTCTCGTGCAGCTCGTCGCACCCTCCCTACTCGTACAGGTACTCGCCGCCGTCGCGGTATTGCTGGCGAGCATCAACATCTTCGGAGGGTTCGCCGTCACTCGACGGATGCTCGCAATGTTCTCGCTTGGTGCGGGCTCCAAGGGAGTCGGTCGATGATCGACCTCGCCTCCGCGGTCGCTGTTGCGGCCTACGTCGTTGCCGCCCTGCTCTTCATCCTGAGCCTGGCGGGACTCAGCACCCAGGAGACCGCCCGGCGCGGCAATCGGTTCGGCATCGCCGGCATGACCATCGCGCTCCTAGCCACCGGATGGCTTGTCGTCACCGGGTTGTTGAGCGTCCCCGGCGGCACCCTCGGGCTCATCCTGCTGGTCGTCGCCGTTGTCATCGGCGCAACGATCGGGCTCTGGCGAGCGCACGTGGTCGAGATGACCGCGATGCCCCAGCTCATCGCGCTGTTCCACAGTTTCGTCGGGCTCGCTGCCGTGCTCGTCGGTTGGAACGGAGCACTCGGCGACGGCCATGTCGCTGAGGAGCTGGTCGGCATCCATCACGCTGAGGTTGCAATCGGCATCTTCATCGGCGCGGTGACCTTCACCGGTTCGATCATCGCGTACCTCAAACTCTCCGCGCGAATCTCGTCGAAGCCGCTCATGCTCCCGGGCAAGAACGCCCTCAACCTTGGCGCCCTGGTCGTGTTTGCGGGCCTCACCGTCTGGTACGTGCTCACCCCCGGCCTGCCGCTGCTGATCGCCCTGACCGTGCTCGCCCTCCTGCTCGGGCTGCACTTGGTAGCCTCGATCGGCGGCGGTGACATGCCGGTCGTGGTGTCGATGCTGAACAGTTATTCGGGTTGGGCCGCCGCCGCAGCCGGGTTCTTGCTGAACAACGACCTGCTGATCGTGACCGGTGCCCTCGTCGGATCGTCGGGTGCCTACCTGTCGTACATCATGTGCAAGGCGATGAATCGGTCGTTCTTGTCGGTCATCGCCGGCGGATTCGGGATCGCCGCGCCGACGGCGTCAAACGCCGAGCAGGGCGAGCACCGCGAAATCGACGCACGGTCGGTGGCCGAACTACTCAAAGCCGCCACGAGTGTCATCATCACCCCGGGCTACGGGATGGCTGTCGCGCAAGCGCAGTACCCGGTAGCCGATTTGGTGGCGAAGCTACGTTCACGCGGCATCGAGGTGCGCTTCGGCATCCACCCGGTCGCCGGGCGCCTCCCCGGTCACATGAACGTCCTGCTGGCGGAAGCGAAAGTTCCGTACGACATCGTGCTCGAGATGGATGAGATCAACGCCGACTTCGCGAAGACATCCGTCGTGCTGGTCATCGGCGCGAACGACACCGTGAATCCGGCTGCCACCGATGACCCCGGCAGCCCGATCGCCGGGATGCCGGTGCTGCACGTCTGGGAAGCAGAGAACGTCATCGTTTTCAAACGCTCAATGGCGTCGGGGTATGCCGGTGTCCCCAACCCGCTGTTTTGGCGGGAGAACACGCGGATGCTGTTTGGCGACGCGAAAGATCGCGTGGAGGAGATCGTGCGCGACCTCTGAGCGGTACGGTACGGAAATGACCTCCACTGACCTCCCAGTTTTCACGGTCGACGACCTCGAACGGGAAGACGTGTTCGACGTCGAGTCTTTCGACAACGACGACGCGGTCGATCTCGGGCTGACTGCGGTCGAGGTCATCGACGAGCGTGAACTCAACCTTGCCGTGCGAGTGATGCTGCGCGGCGACATCGTGTTCCAGGCGAAACTCGGCACCTCGGGTCCGGGTAATGACAAGTGGCTCGCCGGCAAGCACGTCGTGGTCGAGCGCTTCGGCGAACCGTCACTCTTGGTAAGACGTCGTCACGAAGAAGATGGAGCCCCGTTCGAGAGCCGCACGGATGTCGACCACGAGACTTTCAAGGCGCACGGCGGGTCGATTCCGATCTTTGTCGCAGGAGAGTTCGTCGGATCGATCACGACCTCGGGCGAACCGGATGTCGTCGACCACGCCACCTCAGCCGAAGCCGTGCGGCGGTACCTGGCGGCACAGGACGCCTAGGCGGGCGCTTCCGGCGGCAGTAACCGCTTCTGCAGCTTCCGCACCTTCGGTCGGCGACGACGGCGCTCCGGAATCATCGAGCGCATCTCTTCCAACTTCCCGAAGCACAGCAGTCGATCCCCGGCTTCGAGCACGACGCCTTTCCGCGGGTTCGGGATGACGGTCGGCCCCCGGTGCAGGGTCAGCACCGTGATGTCGCGTTCCCACAGGCCAGAGTCGCCGAGACGCTGCCCGACGATCTCCGCGTTACTGTGCACCAGCAGTTCGGCAACGCCATAGCCGGTCGAAACGCTGAGTCGCTGGCGCACGTCAATTTCGGGGAACGCCACCTGGTTGGCGATGTAGTCGATGATGGCGCCCGCGACATCCAACTGCGTTGCCTGTTCGATGCCTTGCAAACCCGGCGACGAGTTGACCTCCATCACGAGCGGACCGTCGGCGCCTTCGAGCATGTCGACTCCCGCAACCTTGAGCCCCATGATCTGAGCCGACCGCACCGCGATCTGCTCGTATTCGGGGGTCAGCTCGACGGGCTCCACGAGTCCGCCGCGGTGCACGTTCGAGCGAAACTCGTCACCCTGCGCGGTGCGCCGCATCGCCGCGACGACCCGATCGCCGACGACGAGCGCCCGGATGTCGCGACCTCGACTCTCGGCGACAAACCGCTGGATGAGCACGTTCTGGTTTGTCGATTGGAGGGTCTCGATGATGGCTTCGGCGATCTTCACCTCGGGGGCGAGGATGACGCCAATCCCCTGCGTACCCTCGAGCAACTTGATGACGACGGGGGCTCCGCCGACCAACTCGATGGCTGGACGCACGTCGGCGCGGTTGCGCACAAAAGCTGTCGCCGGCATCCCGATGTTGTGGCGCGACAGAATCTGCGTGGCCCGCAGTTTGTCGCGGGAGTTCGCGATGCCGTTCGCGGTGTTGGGCGTGTAGACATCCATCTGCTCGAACTGCCGAACGACGGCGGTGCCGAAGTAGGTGATCGAGGCGCCGATGCGGGGCAGGATCGCGTCGTAGTCGCTGAGCTGTCGGCCGCGGTACTGCAGGTCGGGTTCGTCGCCCGACAGGTCGATCGCAAACCGCAGAGTGTTGAGCACCCGCACGACGTGTCCGCGTTGTTCGGCGGCGGCCCGCAGCCGGTGGGTCGAGTACGACTTCGGCGCACGCGAGAGGATCGCGAGTTTCATAGGAAGCCCCAGTCGGTGATTGCGCTGACAAGATGGTGGCGTGAGCGAGCCCACCCCATCAAACACCCTCGCTGACGGGATGACTTTGGCCGGGTGGCGCGAATGGGTGCAATTGCCCGAAATCGGCGTTCCGTGGATCAAGGCGAAACTCGACACCGGTGCCCGCACGTCGTCGCTGCATGCCTACACGATCACAGCCTTTGATCGCGATGGCACGGAATGGGTGCGATTTCGGGTGCGACCCTGGCAAGACTCGACCGATGATGAGGTGGTGGTCGAACTTCCCGTTCACGACCGCCGCGCGATCCGCAGTTCATCGGGTCACGTCGAAGAGCGTTTCGTGGTGCTGATGCGGCTGACCCTCGTCGGACTCGAAGTGACCGCCGAAGTCACCCTGAGCAACCGCGATGCGATGGGATTTCGGATGCTGGTCGGCCGCGAGGTTTTGCGTCAGGGTTTCATGGTCGCCGCCGCACGATCATTTCTGGGAGGTCGTGCACCCCGCCTGGTGCGACGCCGCAACCGAGGACGACCGGAGGTCACCCCCGCATGAGCGAACCGCGCTACGGCGAGCGGATTCCGGGGTACGTGCCGCCCGCCGCGCCAGCGACACCGCCGGTCGCCCCACCCCGCTCGGGATGGACGCGCTCCCGGCGCGCGAGCGGCTCGGTCGTCGTCACCTACGTGCTCATCGGACTCAACCTGGTCGCGTACGCGGCGCAGTGGCTGTCTGAACAAGTGTTGACCCAAGCCTGGCTGCTCGACCCGCGTGCCACCGGCGCGGAACCCTGGCGACTGATCACCTCGGCGTTCCTGCATTCGCCGACGTCGATCCTGCACATCTTGTTCAACATGTACGCGCTCTACGTGTTCGGTCCGGTGCTCGAGCGGTTCCTGGGCCGGGCGCGTTTTCTCGCGCTCTACCTAATCGGGGCGCTGGGCGGCTCGATCGGCGTGCTGACGCTGTACGAACTCGACATCCTGACCAAGGGCGCCCTCGCGACCGCGACGAACGGATTCCTTGCCCCGCTTTCGTCCCTCGGCGCCTCGGGTGCGATCTTCGCGCTCATGGGCGCACTGTTCCCCCTACGGCGCGCAATCGGCGTCAACCTCTACCAACTCGTCATCGTGCTGTTGATCAACCTCGCGATCGGGTTCTTTGCCGTGGGGATCGCCTGGGAAGCGCATCTCGGCGGCCTGATCGTCGGATTCGTGATCGCCACGATCTACCTGCGCACCCGAAAGCCGTCGCAGGGCCGGGCGCAAATTATCGGAATCGTCGCCGTCGCCGCAGTGCTGCTGATCGTGTTTGCGGCGTTCGTCGCGAGTTCGCCCGCGTCGTACGGACTCTAGTTCTGCCAGAACCCGTCGTGCACGGCGGCGGCTTCGACCTCGAGGGCCGGACCCGCGACGATGACCGGTCGACCGCCACGGGCGAAGACCTCGCGGCAGGGCAGATCCATCGTGGGTTCGCCGTCCTGCGCCGACACCATCGCGGCGAGCCCCTGTTCGGAGAGTGCGTAAACGACCCGCCCGATGCCCGACCAATAGATCGCGCCGGCGCACATCGCGCACGGCTCGGTGCTCGTGTACAGGGTGCTCTCTCTGAGCTCGACCGGGCTCAGCGCCCGTGCAGCTAGTCTCACGACGTTGGTCTCGGAATGCCCGGTCGGATCGGACTCGATCACAACAGTGTTGCGGCCCTCGATGACGCGACCGTCAGCGGCGACGACGATCGAGCCGAATGGATGATTTCCCCCGGCGCGAGCCTCGGCCGCGAGGGCGATCGCGTGACGAAGATGCTGTTCGTCGTCGGGCGAGACGATCGTGAGATCACTCATGAACCGTAAAGCGAGCCGTCCAGGTCGGTCGGACGCTCGATTACCTCACCGGCGACGAAGAAATTCATTGGAACGGTAGCCCGGTCTGTAGCTTCGCGAAGTTCCTCAACCGCGTGTGCCGCGTTGCGTGCATCGAAGAGGAGGAGTTGACCCGGGAACATCGAGAGTGCGACCTGAGTCTCGCGGTCGCGGCCGAACAGCAGACGCCCGCCAAGGGCTGCCGAAGATGGCGAGAGCACCAGCAATCCGGTGTACGGATTGCTGTCATAGTGCCATTCGTACCGCCCGCCCGCACCCTCGAGAAGGTTGATGTTCACGCCGTTAACCACGTCCGGGGACGAGATCAACTCCCGTCCGAAGACGCGTTCGGCAAGTCGGCGGAACTCGTGCGAGTACAAGGCATGAAGGCGAGGGGCCCGAGCGACCACATCGTTCCCATCGAGCAGCCGGTACTCGATGTGGGTCCCGGCGGGCTCGAGACTGGTGGAAACGCCGCCTGTCAAGCGAGCCGCGCGCGACCCCTCCCGCGCGATCTGGAGGAAGTTGTCGACATCGGACAACGACAGCAGACCGGCTGCGACCGCATCGATCGAGAAGAATGGATCGGGCAGCATCTCAAATCTCCCCAGCGCGCGTCAATCGAGACCCCAGATGCTTGAGATTCTCGAACAACGTATCCATCCGATTGAGATCTGCCTGATGCATCGTCACCTCACCACGCAGAGCTCCGGACGGCTCGGGCAAGTCTTCCAGCCCCACGTGACCCCCGAAGTCCATGAATCCGCCCCCGATTTCCGTCAACATGTCGGGGGATCGGCTCGTGATCTCTTCGAGGGAGACCCACCAACCTACGAGCGGGTTCGACGATTCGACAGTATGAGCATCCACCGACGGCTGACGGAGCAACGCCTCAAGGTGATCTTCCGCGACAACGAATATCGTGACCACCTCGACGGATTCGGCCGCAAGGGAATAAGCATCAAAGAAGTTCCGCTCCAGCGGCGAGTTCGTCCACTCCTCGTGGCTCGCCAGCGTGATCATGCGGACGTACGTGCCTTTGGGCCGGCGCTCCAGCTCACGGAATATCCAGCTGTAGTAGTCGATCGTGCTCAGCCGGATGGATCGCTTCTCGTTCGCCAGCCGTCGGAGTTGGAGAGTCGCATTCTGCAGGATGCGTTCCTTGACCGGCCTGAACTCCTCCTCGGTGATCGACGAGTAGGTCTGGACGACGCCCCGGAGCGGGTCGTAGTCAGCCTTCCTCCCCACATCGATGAGTGCGGCGATCGCCTTGAGAGGCCGAAGACCCGCCCTGAGGGCGCGCTCGATGGCATGTCGTTGAACGGCGAGCAGGAGACCACCCACCGCGACCGCCACGGCGAACACGTGACCAACGATCGAACCTTCGAAGAAGGCGATGTTGATGAACTCGATCAGGACGGCGACCAGGATGCCGACTGCCGCCTCGACGATCGGTACCCGCAGCCCGTCAGACTCTTCCGAATCCTTGCGGGCCGGTCGTCGTTTCACCATTCGCATTCTCCCTGTCCCTGTTCGATCACAATGGCGCGGCCATCAGCTCAGTACGGCATCCTCCGCGGTCGGGCTACCCGGCCGGTCACGATGATGCTGTGAGCGCGATTCGGAAAGGCTAGCGAAGCGAGTCTTCGCGCAGCACTCTCGACTCGACCTCCACGGTCGTTCTGCGACTCATTGGAGAGTGACGACAGCGAGCGCACCCGAACGGAACTGAAGCGGCGTCGAAAAATCTGTGCCGCGTCATTTCGCGAATAAAGCCATGCCGGAATCGAATACCCGGCCGGCGCCGCCAACGCCCGCGGGATGTACTCGACAATTTCCGTCGACGAGCGCCCTCGGGATTCAGTCGAATTGAGACCGTAGAGCATTACGCAGAATCTACCCGCCGGCGTCAACACCCGCGCCATCTCGTCGACAGCCTGAGGGATGTCATGTACGTGGGACAAAGAACCGAAAGTAGACACAACGAGATCGAAACTGTCGTCGGCGAATGGGAGGTCTTCCGCTCCCGCGACGAAGAAGTCGGTCCCGGGAAACTTGCGATGGGCCTCAGCAAGCATCGCGCGAGAG
This sequence comes from Pseudolysinimonas sp., assembly GCA_039933575.1. Taxonomy (GTDB): domain Bacteria; phylum Actinomycetota; class Actinomycetes; order Actinomycetales; family Microbacteriaceae; genus Pseudolysinimonas_A. The sequence goes on from JBDTNW010000037.1 coordinate 8,787, forward strand.
ACATCGATGCCCGCGTACGACCGGTGCTCGGGTAACAGCTCGAGCGCCTTACCCGTACCGCATCCGAGATCGAGTACGCGGTCTCGGGGTCGCGCGACTCGTGCGAGAACGTCGGCGACGATCTCCTCCTCACGAAGGAAGTGCTCCTCAAGGTAGATCGAGTCGTACTGCTCCGCGATCTCGTCGTAGCGGGCGGTCACAGTCGCGAAGTCGACCTCAGCTGCGGACATCCTCGATAACCGCGCATCCGCCCTCTGGGTCTGGGTCAAACGAACTCCTACGTCAATTCACTTGGCTGGGGTGCCTGGACTCGAACCAAGAACAAATGAACCAGAATCATCCGTGTTGCCAATTACACCACACCCCATCGGAGCCACCCGGGAGTGGACCGACTGACCACTCTACCGCACCGGTCGGGAGGCTCAAACGAGCGCGATCCGCAGCCGTTCGAGTCGGGCGAGCGTCGATTCTTTGTCGAGAATCTCCATTGATTCGAACAACGGCGGACTGATCCGGCGGCCGCTGA
>JBDTNW010000038.1:0-9174 GCA_039933575.1 Pseudolysinimonas sp.
CCCCCGATGGCGTCGTCGTCGACTCGTCCGCGCCCGTCATCGTCCGCCTGATCGGTATCGACGCTCCCGAGATCTACCCGGTGAAGGAGTGCTTTGGTGACGAAGCAACGGCCGAGCTGAAGCGCCTCGCCCCGGTCGGCAGCACGCTGCTGGTGACCCACGACGTCGGGCTGACGGATCGGTACAACCGTTCTCTCTTCTACCTATGGGCCGAAGACGGCACCTTCATCAACCTCTCGCTGGTGCAGGAAGGTTTCGCGGTGGCGATCAAGGTCGCCCCGAACGATGCCCATTTCGACGAACTGAAGGATGCCGAAACGACCGCCCAGCGCGCCGACCTCGGGATGTGGGGCTCGTGCTAACCGGGAGGCCGTAGTGCCCGAAGGCGACACCGTGTGGAAGACAGCGCAGCTGCAGAATGCGGCCCTCGCCGGTCACTTGCTGACGAGCTCCGACATCCGGGTGCCGAAATTTGCGACGGTCGACCTCGCGGGCGAGACCGTGCACGAGGTGGTTGCACGTGGGAAGCACCTGTTCCACCGGATCGGCGAGCTGAGCATCCACTCGCATCTGAAGATGGAAGGCATCTGGCGCGCGTATGCGCCCGGCGAGAAGTGGCAGCGACCTGCCCACTTGGCACGCGTGATCCTCGACACCCCAAACGTGCAAGCGGTCGGCTTCGAACTCGGGCTGCTCGAGGTCATCCCAACAGCTCATGAAGCTGAAGTTGTCGCATACCTCGGTCCCGATCTCCTCGGACCCGATTGGGATGCCGCTGAAGCGGTGAGCCGGCTGGCGGCGGCCCCCGAGGTTCCGGTCTACGTTGCAGTGCTCGATCAACGCAACCTCGCCGGCATCGGCAACGTGTACGCGAACGAAATGTGCTTCGTGCGCGGGCTGCTGCCGACTCGGCCCGTAGGTGAGGTCTCCGATTTGCCGGCACTCGTCGACCTGGCCGAACGGATGCTTCAGGCCAACAAAGATCGCTGGACGCGATCGACGACAGGCGATCTACGCCCCGGCAAACGGAGCTGGGTCTACGGGCGTCGCGGGCGCCCCTGCCGGCGGTGCGGTACCCGGCTGCTCGGTGGTGAACTCGGGCACCTCGGAACGGAGGAGCGCGTGGTCACCTGGTGCCCCCGCTGCCAGGCCTGACCACGTTTCGTTTTCCGTCGATTTTTCTCAAAGTGGTACTGTTTCTCAACTTTGAGGCCCTCAGGGAGGACCCCGTGAACGCCACGACGCACCCGAAGCGCCGCATTCTGCTCACCGCAGTCATTGGCGTTTTCGGCCTTCTGTTGTCACTGTTCGGTGCTGTCCCGGTGGCCCAAGCGGCTCCAACCAACTCAATTACCGGACGAATCTTGCTGGAGGCGGGGCTGACACCCGCCACTGCGGGACAGTTCCAGGTCTCTGCCCGCACTGTCACTGGTTCGGCGACCGACTTTGGACAGACGACAACTGCCTCCGACGGTACTTTCACGGTCGCTGGCCTCGAGCCGGGCAACTACAGGATCCGGGCGATTTCCACGACTGTGGGGGACTACCCCGAGGTCTACTCGAGCATGATTTCATTCAGCGGTGACGGCGAAGTTCGGGCGTCCGGCGACATCATCGCGCGCCCGTACCGCGCCCTCTCGGGAACCGTGAGGTACGCCAACGGCACCGCAGTTCCTGCCGGTTCGGCGCAAGTCACCGCTCACGCCCTCGGCACCGGCGGGCCGACAGTGACCGTAGGTGCCGGGGGCACCTACTCGTTCACCGGCCTGGTGCCCGCTACTTACTGGGTTGACGTCGACTACCTCCTCGACAATTCAGCGCTGGATAAGACGCTCGTTGCCGTGACCGGCCTCCAAACTGCGTCGGTCGGAGGGTTCACCATCCAGCTCGACCACGGCTACACAGTGAGCGGCGTCGTCAGCCTCGAGGGAGCTGGGCCGGTCGGCGCCGGGGAGGCAGGGGTAGTTCTTTTCAACACCGCTAACGGGGCCACCGTCTCGACGTCGACCAGTTCAGGGGGCGTGTACTCCTTTACGGGAGTTGTCGCCGGCACCTACAACGTCCGTGTCTTCCACTACGTTGGCGGCGCCTACGACCCTCTCTACGCGGAATCTCTGACCCCTGTCACGTTGTCGGGCAATGTCGACCAGCCCGCTCACGATGTCACGCTCTCCCGGGACACTGCCATCTCGGGCACTGTGCTGGTCGACGGGCAGGTGTCGGTGCCGACCCATGTCTACCTCTACCCCTACGACCCTGACACCGACACCTACGGCGCGGCGGTGGTGACCACGACAGGTTCCGGCGGAACGTATGCCTTCGCAGACCTTGAGCCGGGAATTTATGAGCTGTATTTCGAACCGGACAACCCGCTGTGGGCCGCTGAGTACTGGGAGGATGTCAGCCCGTATTACCAGTCCGACCAGATCACCCTGGAGGCTGGCGAAACCTTTGTCGCGAATGCGGCAGTGAGCGGCTCGGGGTCCATCTCCGGAATCGTCTACGCGGATGACTTCACAGCCGAAGACTACGAAAACGTCTACGTCGAAGTTCTTGTGTATGACTACGCTCTCGGCGCCTGGGTGCTCACCGGCGACACCTACTCGGTGGACTCAAGCGGCCAATACAACATCCTGAGCATCTACCCCGACCACTACATCATCGCAGCGTTCTACGATGGCCCACTCGGGTACGGGTCCGACTTCACCGACATCATCGACGTAGCCCTGGGCGGGGGCTATCAACGCAATCTGTTCCTGGACCCCAGCGGCGCCCCGGTGCTTCTCGGCCTGCCGACGGTAACCGGCACCAGTCCGGTCGGCTCGACCTGGACCCTCGACTCCGGCGCCTGGTCCGGCGTCCCGACTCCGACGATCACGCGCACCTGGCTGCGCTGTACCGCGCCGATCTCAACGGCCTTCTTCGCCCTCCCGAGTGGCTGTACGGCCATCGCAGGGGCTACCGGGGTCAGCTATGTTTCGACCGCGACAGATGCGGGCAAATACATCACCGCGATGGTCACCGCCACTAACTCCTCCGGCACCGTGACGGTGGGTGCGGTGAATGCGGTCGCGGTCACGTCTCTGCCCCAGGCGACTGTGGCCCCAAGGGTCAGTGGCAGCCCAGCCGTCGGGTCCGAGCTGAGCTCTGTCAAGGGCACCTGGACCGGTTCCCCCGTGCCGACCGTTTCGCGGGTGTGGCTGCGCTGCACCTCGTCGGTAGCCGCCGTCTTCACTAGCATCCCCGCATCCTGCACCCCCATCGCCGGCGCTACGGGCGCCACCTACGTCGCCACGAATGCTGACGCGGGAAAGTACCTCACGATTTTCGTTACCGCCACGAACTCTGCGGGCACCACGACCCTGGGTGCCGTCAGCACCGCCGTTGTGCCGGTGCCCGCCACGTCGGCTCCCGCACTTCTCACTGTTCCCAACGTGACCGGAACTCCGGCGGTCGGGTCGACGCTGAACTCGAACCGTGGCACGTGGAGTGGCGTCCCGACTCCCACCGTGACGCGGGTGTGGCTGCGGTGCGACCAACCCGTCACCGCGGTGTTCACGAACATCCCGGCGTTCTGCACACCCATCGCGGGGGCGACGGCCGCGACGTACACCGTGACGAGCGCGGATGCCGGCAAGTACCTCACGATCTTCGCGACAGCCACCAACTCGATCGGCACGGTCACCGCCGGCGCGATCAGCACCGCGATCGTGCCGTTCGCGCCAGTGTCCACGGTTGCTCCGGCGATCACCGGGTCTGTTGTGCTCGGGGCGACGTTGACGGTAGGCAACGGCTCGTGGACGGGTGCTCCGACGCCGACGTACTCGCGCGTCTGGTTGCGGTGCACCGCCCCGATCGCCGCCACCTTCTCGACGACGCCCGCAGCTTGCGTCGTCATCGCCGGAGCGACGGGCACTACCTATGTGGCGACCTCGGCCGACGTGGGCCTCTACCTCACGGCCCTCGTGACGGCGACGAACAGTGTCGGCTCGACGAAGGCGGGTGCTTTCAGCACGGCTGCCGTCGCTTCACTGCCGCAGGTCACCGCCGCGCCGAAGGTCAGCGGCACTCCCACGGTCGGATCCGGGCTGAGCTCCGTCAAGGGCACCTGGATCGGCACCCCGACCCCGACCGTGACGCGTGTCTGGTTGCGCTGCAGCTCACCGGTCACCGCGGTGGTCACCAGCCTCCCGGCAGGCTGCACGGCGATCGCCGGGGCAACGGGTGCCACCTACGTCGTCGGCTACGCCGACGCGGGTAAGTACCTCACCGTCTTCGTCACCGCCACCAACACCGCCGGCACCGTCACCTCCGGGGCCGTCAGCACGGCACTCATCCCCGTGCCCGCGACGTCACCTCCCGCACTACTCACTGTTCCAAAAGTCACCGGAACCCCCACCGTCGGCTCGCAACTCAGCTCCAACCGCGGAACCTGGAGCGGCGCGCCCACCCCGACCGTGACACGCGCCTGGCTGCGGTGCATCAGCCCGGTCACCGCAGTGTTCACGACCATCCCGGCCGACTGCACCGCGATCAGCGGCGCCACCGGCGCCACCTACATCGTCACGGCAGCCGACCAGGGCAACTACCTCACCATCTTCGCGACCGCCACCAACACCGCCGGCACCGTCACCTCCGGGGCCGTCAGTACCGCCGTTATCCCTTAGCGCGGCGCAGCCTCAGGGCGACTCGGAGGGTGGTTTCGATACGCGGGCACCTCGATCGCCGTGAGCACGGGAATCACGAACTAGGTCTCCGGGGTCGCTCGTCGGCGACCGACGAGAACGGTCGTTGCGCGATAGCGCGACGCCAGGATGCCGACAGTCGTGATCAGGATGACGAAGACTGAGATCGCTCCGATATAGCCGCCGACGACCGCCGGTCCGGCACTCGGCTGAAGGAACGGGTACGGAAACCAGCCGTCGACGAGGTAGCCGCGCAGCATGGTGACGCCGATCCAGACGAGCGGAAAGACGAGCGCGATTCCGAGCGCCGACCAGCCGAGGCGTGGGCGACCGCGGTCGAACATCCGCAGCACGAACCAGTCGAGCACCAGAAAGAGCGGTCCGGCGACGTGCACGATCTCGTTCTCCCAGTCCATCCCGAGGTAGACCTCGCTCGGCAGCCCACGCAGGGTCAGGTTGTAGACGATGCCGGTGACCATGCCGAGCGGCACGATCGCGAGGGATGCCGCGGTGAAGAATGCGCCATCCGTCGCGTTGCGTCGCATCGACAGGCCGGTCAGCCCGAGCGTGATCACCGCGAGCAGGGTCGTGTCGATCGTGAAGAACAGGAAGTAGTGCGACGGGATCAGCGACCCGCCGAAGTGCAGGTCGAAGGTCTGAAAGACCACGGTGAACAGCAGGATGGCGGCCACCACGAGGTGGATGGTGCCGAGCGCGCGGCGGTACGTCATGGTCACATCCTGGTATTCGGAGCGGACCGGCACCACAGCGGGTCGGTCGACGTGCGCCTTACGGGCTCGGGACGACCGTGAACTCGTAGGTCAAGCCGTCGAGTTCGAACACCGTGGGGCCGGGGTTCGCGAGCATCTGCGTCAGGTCGAAGGTGAGCCCGGTGTCGGCTGTCGTCTGCCGGGTGCCCGCGACCGAGTGGCAGATCGGCCCGCCGACCCCACTGTCGAGGTCGGTGAGGAGCTTGAACCTGAGCACGGGTTTTGAGCTGAATCCGATGTTGACGATGCCCGAGCCGTCGACGACCCCGTCGGTGCAGTTACCCGTGGCGTTATTCAGCGGAAACGCTTGGGTGTCGAAGCGAAGGTCGGAGCTCGCGATCATGCTGCCCGGTCGCGCGGGTCCAAACACGTGATAGCTCAAGGTCACCGGGAACCGAGGAGTCACGAGAAGCGACCCCAACCACTGGAACCTGCCCAGGCCGGGTTCTGAGTAGGTCGCCGTCACCCCGTTCGCGTCGGTGAGTTGCACCGTCGCGATGTACAGCGATCCGAAACACAACCCGCGAATCGTGATGTCTCTCTCGACCCCGCTAATGTGCCCCGACTTCACGAGCGTCGCACCCCCGACTCGGCAGGTGTCGCCACGGATTCCGGTCAGCGTGACGGTGTAGTCAACCGCACGATCGGTGTGAAGGTGCAGCCTCGCAGAAGCGCTCGGGTCCGACATGTCGGGGGCCCCCAGCGTCAGCCGCTGGTCGGTATCGAACTGCGGCTCGAGTGGTTGGGAGATTTCCGTGATCAGGTCGTCGGAGTGCTCGTTGAGGTCGAGCACCTCGGGTGCGCTCACCCCGTTGTGCGCGCCCTGGTTCCATTCGACGTGAACGGTGACGTAGGCCGACACGTCGTTGCCGTGCCCCGGAAGGCCGACCGAGTAGGTGCGGGGTGCGGGCACGTAGCAGTTGCCGACGCACGACATGTCATTACTGAGCGGCAGACCCGTCCACGAGGTGTAGGTCACCCCGTTGACTATCGCGGTGTCGTCGATGACGATGTCGCCGCTAAAGCCGACATCAACGAATGACCAGGGGCGCACGTCGAAGTTGGAGTCGCGGCCAGCCTCATCGAGGGAGCACAAGGGCGTGCCGGCTGCGGGTGCGGTCGGCAGGATGCTCACGACTCCACAGCGGATGCCCTCTGCGGTGCGGGCGACGAGGATGCCTTCCGTCATGCTGCGGTCGAGATAGTCGACCGCCTGGATCGTGACCGTCGGAAGCACAACATCCGGAGTCATCAGCAGCGCGCCGTCGATGTAGACCGCGTCGATGCGTTCCCAACTCGGAGCACTGCCGGCCCTGTACCACTTCGCACAGAATACGATCGCGGAGCCCTCCGGCACCCGGAACCCGTATGCCGTTCGCTGCGTGAAATCGGGTGACAGGTGGAGGCTGCCGACCAGAGTCGACGGGATGGTCTCGGTGTCGCGGTAGGCAAAGTCGAGTGACCGTTGGTCGGTGATATCGCCGCACCCGAGGTTGAGGGTCGGGTCGACGACATAGGCCCGGATGCCGACTTGCTGATCCCTGGTGTGCTCGGTGTACGCGATAGCGGTGCTGATTCCGACGGTCTGCAGGTGAAGTGTCGGCGGCTGTACTTCGCCCTCGCTCGTGAAGGGGTACCGGAAGGTGTCGACCGTGCTGTCGTCGGTCGACGTGCCGCGCACCTCGAGGGTGTACGTCGTATTGGGAAGGATCACTCCGAGGTCGAGACACGCGTACAGCAGCGGCAGATCACGCACGTCGGTGTCTGCGGCGCGAGCATCCTCCCAGTCGGAGGCCAACCCGGCGTCGATCTCGGCATGGGGATACGTGGTGGGCGACGCCGGATCGGTCGACGAGAGCATGACAACCAGAGTCGCCGGACGCGTGGTGGCCGCGATCCCGACGAAGTGCCCGGGGATGGCGGGGCACAGGCTTCCCCGGGCGTACGGGTATGCGCGCGCCGTGAAAGGAGGGGGTGCCGTGAGGGCGTAGATGTGCGACATGATCGCACCCTCGGGGCACGGGTCACCGCCGTCGATGCACGGATCGACGAGTGGGTCCGTCGGGGTGCTGCCATCGGCGCCACCCGAGGCGGGATCGGACCCATCGGCAAGCGCGTCGGCCGGGGCACCGCCTGCGGCGTACTCCTGCACCGCCGCATCGAGAGGGTTCTGGGCACCGTCGGTGTCGATCTCTTTCGAGACCGTCTGCGTGCCGAGGATCTCGCCGGGCGCAGAGCCCGAGCCGCCATCACCGTCGGGGGCGATGAACGGAACCTGGACGGTTCCGGCATCCGCGGGTGTGGTCGTCGTCTCGGTCGCGGCGAACCGCATTCCGATCAGCGTGCCGGCGATGCCGAGAGCGAGTGCCGCGACGATTGAGATCGCGGGGAGAAGCCACTTAGGAATAGTCATCGTCGTCTCTCAGAACACGCAATTAACGTTCTTGGACACTGAAGTCGAAGCGGAGTTTCCGGCGGCATCGTATGCGGTCATATCAAACTTGACGTTGCCGGTGCCGTTCGCGTATGAGTCGTAGTCGTAGGTCCAGGTCGTCGGGCCGGACTTTGTCATCGCTCCTCCGCCAGAGTTGGAGCCAACCGTCCAGGTAAGCGAAACGCTGGAGACGCCAACGTTGTCTGACGCGGAGACCGTGACGACGGCATCTGCACATGGGACCGCAACGGTCGCCTGCCCAATCGTTGGCGGCGTCGTGTCTTTGGCCGGCGGGGGCGGCGGCGCCTGCGTCACGACCGGAGGCGCCTCCGTCACGACGGGAGCCGGCTGCGGGTAGGCAATCGCGACCTGCGGGCAGGCGCCGATCGGAAGCGTGGAGACGGCCGGCTGCCCGGCGTCCACCACGACGACCGACGCGTCAACCCAGATCACGCTGGAGGTGTCCAGCGGGTCGCGCACCCCGAGAAATCCGGTGTCGTCACTGCGCTGCACCGCGACGACGCGGTCGCCGCCATGCAGGGCGCCGATCGCGGGGCCGCCGGGGCAGAAGTAGGTGGTCGCTGCCGCCGGAACGGAGGCGTTGGTCGTGTAGACGGAGAGGTTCGTGGTCGGGGCACCAGCAATTCCGGTAATGCCGATCACCGATCCCACCACTGCGCCGACGACGATGAGGCCCACCCACGGCAGCCAACCGCGCGGGCTGACACCCCATCCGGGTGCGGTGGATCCGGCGACGGAGGCACCGGCGTCGCCGGACGCAACCCGCGAACGGATGGCGTCGGCGACCCCGGTGGAGTCACCCTGTGCAGCCGCGTGTCCGAGCGCATCGCGCACGAGGCTGTCGAGTCCGTCGAACTCAGCCATGGTGATCCTCCTTCCTCAGTCGTGCTGCGAGCGCCTTTCGAGCGCGGAACAGCTGGGTCTTGATCGTGCCCTCACCGACGCCGAGACCTTCGGCGATCGTCTCCACCGATTGATCGAGGAGGTAGCGCAGCACGCACACTTGTTTCTGTTGCATCGGCAGCTTGTTGATGGCGTCGAGGACGTCGACATCCAGTCCGGCGAGCGCCGAGTCGTAACTCTCGTCGGAGGTTCCGACTTTGGCGTAGGCACGAGATTGCGCACCGCGCGACCGTTGCATGTCGCGCGCACGGTTCGTGGCGACCACCGTGATCCAGGCGGCAACGTTGGTGATCTCGCGTGCCGGCGGCTTCGCCAGAAACCCGACGATCGCATCCTGAACCGCGTCAGCGGCATCCTGCCG
>JBDTNW010000039.1:0-8994 GCA_039933575.1 Pseudolysinimonas sp.
CCGTAGCGGAACACCATCATCACGCACAGCAGGAGGAGGAAGAGACCCGTGATGATCGCCGAGACCCGGTAGACCGCGAGCACCTTTGGAATCCGGGGGAGGTCCTCGGGGCGAGGTCCGAGAAGCATGCCTTCAGTCTACGAGAGCGTCCGCGTCGTCACGCTCGACCTCGGTTCGTTCCACGGCATCCCGCACCAGGCGGTACCAGAGGTAGATCGCGAAGCCGGCGAACAGCGCCCACTCGATCGCGTAGAACACGTTCAGCAGGTTGAGCGTGATCTCGCGTTCCGGCGCCACCGCCGTGATCGTCTCAAGCCCGGCTGGCGCGGTCGCGAGCACGATGTAGCCCGAATAGACGTTCGGCGCGAAGGTGGTCCAGCGGTTCACGAGGTCGGCGACCGAGAGGGCGGAGTGTTCGCCGTGCTCGAGGTCAGAGGCCTGCGGATCTTCACTCGGCAGGTAGCGACCGACCCAGGTACCGGCGGGCAGTGCCGGGTCGATGGGAAGGTCTGCCGCCGACCAGCCGAGCGCAACCGCGACCGACGACCCGTCATCCATCAGCAGGTGTCCAACTAGCCACGAACCGGTCTCGGCGCCGCCGTTGTTGCGACCGCTCAAGACCACGAAGTCACCCGGAACGAAAGTCCCAGAGACGGTGACGGTTCGCCCAAATTGTTCACCGGTGATTCCGGCGCGCGGCTGCGCAATGTCGCTGAGCGGCACCGCGGTCTCGGTGTCGATGTCGACGACTGCGGCGTTCTCGACGCTCCGACTGAGCTGCCACTGGCCCAGAGCAGCGAACCCGGCCGCGACCGCAAGGCAGAGCAGGAGGGCCGCAATCCAGCGCGGGGTGATCGCGATCGCCCAGAAGCGCGCGGCAATCGAAGGGGATGTCGTGGTGCTCAATACTCCGGGTCCCGTTCGCGTCGTGGTTCAGTCTCGGTCGGTGGAACTGCGGCTCCTGGCGGCGGCTCGGCGGCTGCAATCTCGATCGCCGGCTCGTCGTCATCGACACCCCCGGCCATCGCGAGTTCGGCCAAGGCGAAGTCACTATCTCGGGCGACATCGATCGGCCGTTCCACCCGACGTGGTCGCCCGAGCGCGCCGATCCGCTCCGAGTTGACAGCCAGCACCGGTCCGATGATCGCCATCGACAGCACATACAGACCGGCGAATGGCGTGAGGCGAGGATCGAGCCCGGCGGCACTTGCGAGCGTCGCCAGGATGAGAGTGAACTCCCCGCGGTTGTGCAGCATCGTCGAGACGTTGAGCCCCTGCGCTGCGGTGAGACCGTTCATCCGCGCGATCAACTGCCCGCCTGCGGTGTTGATCACGAGCGTCATCAGCACCGCGAGAGCGACGGGCACGACGACGGCTCCGAAACTGCTCGGGTTGAGCGCGAGCCCGAAGTTGAGGAAGAAGAACGCGGCAAACACGTCACGCAACGGGAGCGCGAACTGCTCGATGCGCGCCTTGAATCGGGTCGCGCCCAGCACCAGCCCGATCAGGAACGCGCCGATGGCATCCGAAACGCCCAGCAATTCACCGATGCCGCCGAACAACACGGCAAGCCCGAAGAACGCGATCGTGAACAGCTCGTCGTCGCGGGTTCCGATGAGTCGCGAGACGAACCGTCCGCCGTAGCGCGCGATCGTAAACATCGCGATCAGGAATGCGAACGAGATCGCAAGTTCCCCGAGGATCGGCCAGATCTCGGTCTGCCCGCTGAGAACGACCGAGACGATCGCGAGGTAGATCGCGATGAAGACATCCTCGACGACCGCGATTCCGAGCACGACCGGGGTTTCTCGGTTGGCCAGGCGACGCAGTTCGATCAGCAATTTCGTGATGATCGCGCTCGACGACATCGCGGTCATTCCCGCGATGATGAGCGCCTCGCGGGTGCCCCAGCCGACCAGAAGGCCGAACACGAAACCTGTCGACATGTTGATCGCGATGCGTGTTCCGCCGGAGATGAGAAGGCGACGAGCGTTGCCGAAAAACTCGTCGGTGTCGAACTCAAGCCCGAGGTTGAACAGCAAGAAGATCAGGCCGAAGACCGCGATCAGCTCGACGTCGGCCGACTGGAAGTTGAGAAACGACACGAGCGCGAAGTTGGGGCTGGCGACGAGTCCGACCAGCATGTAGATCGGAATGGCGGGCAGCCCGATCAGCTTGCCGAGACGTCCCAGGATGTAGGCGAGGACGAACAGGACGCCCAGCGTGATGAGGTCGCTGCCCAGCTGGTCAGAAGCCGCGGCCAGGTGCATCTTTAGGTCCCGGGCGGCGCGGGGCTGCCCGCGGGGGCCTTGGCAAATTCGCCGGTACGGAAGAACTGGAACGCCTTCGCGACCTTCTCGGGCGCGCCCGCGACGACGAGGGTGTCGCCGGGGAAGACCTTGAAGTCCTCGTCGGGGGCCGGGTTCGCTGACTCGCCGCGCACGACGGCAACGACAGTCACCCCGGGAAGTCCACGGGTGGTCATCGACCCGAGCGGTTGACCCGCGATGTGGTGCTCGTAGTCGACCGGGAACCAGTCGATGCTCAGGCCCGGGATCTGGTCCATGCCGGAGAGCGACTCGGTGATGCGGGTGCCGCCGAGCAGTTCGGCGAGAGTGTGCGCCTCATCCTCGTCGAGCCGCAGCGAGACCTTGCGCGAGTCCCCGTCTTCGGCGTCGGCAAAGGTGATGAGGTCGCTGTGCCCCGACCTGTGGGTGATCACGCCGATCTTGCCGCCGTCATCGGTGACGAAGGTGTGCAGCACCCCGACGCCGGGAAGCTTGACCCTGCGGACATCCACCATGGCGGCATCCTCCTTGAGGGGTTGGGGATGCCTCCAGCTTACGTGGCGCCCTTCGAGACGGCTCAGCCCTGGTGGTAAGGCGCGATGACGACCTCGACGCGCTGGAACTCCTTGAGGTCGGAGTATCCCGTCGTCGCCATTGACCGGCGGAGTGCACCGATCAAGTTCATCCTGCCGTCGGCCGTGTCGGCCGGCCCGAAGAGCAACTGCTGCAGCGACGCCACGGTGCCCACCTGCATGCGACCACCACGAGGCAGTTCGGCGTGGTGTGCCTCTGCACCCCAGTGCCATCCGCCGCCGGGAGCCTCCTCGGCGCGGGCAAGGGCAGTACCGAGCATCACCGCGTCAGCACCAACTGAGATCGCTTTGACCATGTCGCCGCTGGTACCGAGCCCGCCGTCGGCGATCACATGCACGTAGCGGCCACCCGACTCGTCGAGGTAGTCGCGGCGTGCTCCGGCCACGTCGGCGAGGGCGGTGGCCATCGGAGCATGGATGCCGAGGGTCGCGCGCGTTGTTGACGCCGCTCCCCCGCCAAAGCCGACCAGCACGCCGGCCGCACCCGTGCGCATCAGGTGGAGCGCCGCCGTGTAAGTCGCCGCGCCCCCTACGATGACCGGCACGTCGAGCTCGTAGATGAACTTCTTCAGATTGAGCGGCTCGACCGTCTTGCTGACGTGCTCGGCGCTGACCGTGGTGCCGCGGATGACGAAGAGGTCGACCCCCGCATCCACGACCGCTTGTGAGTGCTCCTGGGTGCGCTGCGGCGACAGTGCCCCGGCCACCGGGACGCCAGCGGCCCGAATCTGCGCGATGCGCTCCTTGATCAACTCGGGCTTGATCGGCTCGGCGTACAGCGCCTGCATGCGGGCGGTTGCCGCATCCGGTTTCAGGGCTCGAATCTCGGCGAGCACCGGCTCCGGGTCGTCATAGCGGGTCCACAGGCCTTCGAGGTCAAGCACACCGAGCCCACCCAGCTGGCCGATTTGGATGGCCGTCGCGGGGCTGACCACGGAGTCCATCGGGGCTGCCAGAACCGGCATGTCGAAGGTGAAGGCGTCAATCGTCCATTTGACCGAGACGTCTTGCGGGTCGCGCGTGCGACGGCTCGGCACGATCGCAATATCGTCGAACGCGTAGGCGCGACGCGCCCGCTTGGACCGGCCGATCTCGATGTCGCTCACGGTGCACCAGCCTATCTGGCGCGCTGCGGACCGCTGGGCTCGAAGCCGCAGCGGTGGCGGTGGCGGTGGCGGTGGCGGTGGCGGTGGCGGTGGCGGTGGGCAGCCTCGGCGCGGACCGGCGTTACGCCGTCTCGCCTGTCGTGAGTTCTTGGTCGATCCGTTCGACGGCGTCGCAGAGGATTTTCCACACCTCGTCGATCGGGAAGACAGACCCGCTCAGCGCGTGATGCAGCTCGATGCCATCCACTGCCGCAAAAATGAACTGCGCCACAGCCCGACGACGGGGATCCAGCGATCCATCAGGACCGTCCACCACCCGGAGGAACTCGGTGACGATCCATTCGTCTTGCTCGGCGAGTTTGGCCCGCAGGTCGTCATCGTTGAGTGCCGACGCAAGAATGTCGAAGTACGCGCGCGTCGCTGCGGTGTCGGCGAGCATGCGTCGCGCGCCGTCGAAATAGGCGGTCATGCGCGCCCGGGGAGTCGGCTCATCGGCAGCGCGCTCGGCGAACGCCGCGACCTCGTCTCGGTATTGCAGATCGTGCAGCGCCGCGAGAAGTCCATTTCGGGTACGAAAGTGATACCCGACGGTTGTCAGATCGACATGTGCATCCTCGGCAACAGCCGCGAGAGTCAGGTTCCGCACCCCCCGCTGAAGAGCGATCCGTTCCGCAGCGGCGAGGATCGCTTGGCTGGTCTGCTGGTAGTCGGAGCGACGTTGGTTCAGAGGCGCCCCCTGCCCGGGCGGACGAACATCGATCTCTCGTGGACGCCCTCGTCGACGGGTCTCCGGCGGGTCATCGGCCATTGGTCCTCCGATTGCTTCGATATATTCCCCTACCGCGGGGGTCTGCCGCGGCCTAGCTTGTCACGAACGTCGCTCATGACCCAGTGACCGTCAGGAAGCGAGCCGAGACCATGTGGCACCTGAAATCCACCCTGGAGTGGGCTGCTGTGCGCGGGCTCATGGTGCTCGACAAATGGCTGAGAATGCCCTTCAAACGGCTTCCGTCGACGATCCCTGCGCTCTCCCCCCAGGTTCTGCGCGAGAAGAAATCGATGGTCCCGATGCGAGACGGCGTTCGGCTCTTCACCGACGTGTATCGACCAGCGGATGCGCGGCGACGTGCGACATCCGGCCGTTTGCCCGCGATGCTGATTCGAGTTCCCTACGGCGCGCGGGAGCCGTACACCTACATGCCCGTCGTTGCCCGATATTGGGCAGAACGTGGCTTCGTCTGTGTGATCCAAGACGTTCGCGGCCGATTCGGCTCCGAGGGCGCGTGGGAGCCGACGGTCAACGAGATCGATGACGGCTACGACACCATCGAGTGGGTGTCGCGTCAGGAATGGTGCGACGGTCGCGTCGTGATGACCGGCGAGTCCTACTATGCGTTCACGCAATGGGCTGCTGCCGCTTCCCAGCATCCTGCCCTCGCCGCGGTCGCCCCGGGTGACATGGGACTCGACCAACACGCACTTCTCTACGAAGGCGGCGCCCTGTGTCTCGACACCACGGCGATGTGGCTGTGTGACCAGTCCGCGCGGCGATACATCAACTATTTCCGCTTGGATCCGAACCACCTCCCGGCCGTCGAGATGCCGCGTGCCGGAGGCATCAGCGCCCCCCAGTATGAGGAGGCGGTCTCGCGGCCGCACCGGGATGCCTTCTGGGACGACGTCGACCACAGCAACCTGATCCAGAAGGTACAGGTACCCGTGCTGGTCTGGACAGGCTGGTACGACGTGCTCATGCGCGGCACTCTTCAGGCCTGGGCCGAACTTGAACGGGTGCGCCCCGGCGGGCCGCAACAGCTGATCATCGGGCCGACCGACCACGAGACAAACGCCGACTTCGACCTCTCGGTCGGCCGCATTCCTGTGGCCAGCGGTCCTCGGTCGTGGGATCGCATCCACGCGTTCATGACGGAGGTCCTCGCCCAGCCCGTGGGCAGCCCCCTGGCCGGACCGCGCGTGCGCGCCTACCAAGTCGGAGCCGACGAATGGCACGAGTTGGACGAATGGCCGATGGGTCATGACGATGCCGGGCTCCAGCTTTTCCCGCAGAGTGACGGCAGCCTGGCGGCCGCGCCCGACCAGGGTTCTGCCGGCTATCGATATGATCCCGCCCATCCCGTTGACTGGTGGAAGGGGAAAGACCTCTGGTCGGCGACACTCGGCTTGGGTGACCGCAGGGCACTCGAAGAGCGTGACGACGTTCTGGTCTTCCGGGGGCCGTCACTCGCGGCTCCCGTCGACATTCTCGGCTCGGTATCGGCATCCGTCACCGTCACATTCGACACCCCCGGGACCGACGTGACGGCGGCCCTCGTCGACGTGTTCCCCGACGGATACAGCCAACTAGTCACCGAGGGAATCCTGCGCATCACCCCCGAAATCCGCGCAGAAGCCGAACAGGTGAAGGTCACGATCGACCTCGGCGCGACAGGCCATCGGTTCGGGGCCGGGCACCGGATCGGGCTCGAACTCGCCTCCAGCAACTTTCCTCGATGGGATCGGAACCTGAACACGGGCGAGGTCCCCGCTCTCAGTCGCGATCCGGTCGTTGCGAATGTTGTGTTTGATCTGAACGGATGTCAGCTGAACCTCGAAGCGGTAGGAGCGAAACAATGAGCACGAACACGAGAACGCCAGCCACCGCACTCTCCCGAAGCACGCGATGGGGATACGGTGGCGGCGAATGGGCGAACGCCGTCGTGTGGACCGCCTTCACCAGCCTGTTCCTCTACTTCTTGACCGACACGGTCGGCATCGGGCCTGCCATCGGTGGCCTGATCGTCGCGATCGGCACGCTGTGGAACACGGTGCTGCAGCCTGTCGTCGGCGTGCTCTCGGACCGCACTCGCTCGGCGATGGGGAGGCGACGGCCGTTTCTTCTCTACTGCATCGTGCCGTTCGCGGTGCTTTCCTGGGCCCTCTTCACCGACTTCGGGCTGACCGGCAACGGTGCTGCACTGTACTTCGGCGTCGTTGTGGTGCTGTGGTTCACGGTGCTCACGCTCTTCTATGTGCCGTACAGCGCACTGGGCGCGGAGCTGAGCTCCGATTCTCACGAACGCACCCGGCTGAGCTCGGTTCGCACCGCGTTTTCGCAGGTCGGCGCGCTGGTCGGCGCGACACTTCCCCTATTCCTCCTCGACCCCCTCACCCAATTGACCGGGAGCGGGTCTGTCGCGTGGTCGATCGCCAGTGCGATCCTGGGCGTTCTCGCCGGCATCGGCATCTTCGCGACCTGGCGGACATCCCGTCGGCACACGGTGATGACCGCGCCAGCGGCCATGACGATCCGCGACATGCTGGGAGTATTCAAGCTCCGAACGTTCCGCTACCTCATGGCGGCGTACGTCTTCGGGTGGGCTCCGCTGAGTCTGATCGGCACCGTCTCGATCTACTACTCGGTCCACGTCATGGGCTTCACCGAGACCGAAGCATCGCTGGTGCTGCTCGTCTGGTTCGCCGCTGGCCTCGCCTGGCTCCCCCTCGTGCAGTTCCTGAGCAAGAGGATCGGGAAGGTTCGCACCTACCTGGTCTTCACGATCGGTTGGGCGATCGCACAGGCGCTCTTCTTCGTCACCGACCGAGGATCTGACGTTCTCTTCTGGCTCGTGCTGATCGCCAGTTCCGCCGGAAGCATGGCGGTCGCCGTCGTGGGGTGGTCGCTTCTTGCCGACGTGACGGACGTGGAAGAGCTGAGATCGGGTCGTCGACGCGAAGGCGCCATGTATGGCGTCGCGGCGCTAGCTCAGACGGGATTCGCGGCGATCCTGATCTGGCTGGTCGGCGTCACCCTCGCCATCGGTGGATACCAAGGAGGGTCAGCGGTCGGACCGGATGCGCTCCTGGCGATCCGTATCTTGATGGCGTTCGGGACAGGGATCTGTCTCATCCCCGGGATCATCTTCGCGAGCCGAATCCGCTTGACGACGGCACGTCACGACCGGATCCGCGCCGCACTCGACTCCGACGTCCCCCTCGCGCAGGAGGCACGAGAAGAGCTGCTCCGCGACCTCTAAAGAGTCGGTGACGACCTCCGCGCGGCGCACACGCCTCAGCGCGAGTAGTTGGGCGCCTCGACGGTCAGCTGGATGTCGTGAGGGTGCGAATCCTTCAGATCTCGATGTTGTTCACTTGGTTGAGATTAGGGCGACGCGACGTCTCGCACGGCAAGAACGTATTCGGTGGCGGGCCCGAACTGCGTGCTGGCCTCGCGCCAGGACTCGAAGCCCACCGACAGGTAGAACTCCCGGGCGTGTGGATTGCCGATCACGTGGATCGTTCGGGCACCCGAGCGTCGCGCGAGTTCGCTGCCGTAAGCGACCAGAGCCCGGGCCAGTCCGCGTCGCCACCTGTCGGGTTCGACGAACAACGCGTCCAGTTCGAGGTCGCCGTCACCACGTGGCAGGTAGGCGGCAAACCCGCAGACGCCCTCCTCGGTCTCGGCGACGATCACCTGACCCGCGAGGAACTGTTCCGCCGGGGTGTCGACGGCCTCGGGGTGTGCCTCGAGCGCGGCGCGGTCCCCCGGATTCGCGAGAGACGCGCGTCGCTGGAGTTCGACGAGTTCTTCACGCTCATCAAGGCGAGCGAGCCGGATCGCGATCATGCGTTGGGTTGACTACGCCGAGTAGTTGGGCGCCTCGACGGTCATTTGGATGTCGTGAGGGTGCGACTCTTTCAGACCGGCGGGAGTGATGCGCACGAACTTGCCACGTGCCTTCAGCTCGGGGATGGTGCGAGCACCGACGTAGAACATGCTCTGCCGCAGGCCGCCCATCAACTGGTACACGGTCGCGGCGAGCGAACCCCGATACGAGACCCGGCCCTCGATGCCTTCCGCGATGAGCTGCGCATCCGAGGGAACGTCGGCCTGAAAGTACCGATCCCGCGAGTACGCGGTCTTCTTGCCGCGGTCGCTCATCGCGCCGATCGACCCCATGCCGCGGTAGTTCTTGAACTGCTTGCCGTTGACGTAGACCAGGTCGCCCG
>JBDTNW010000040.1:0-8980 GCA_039933575.1 Pseudolysinimonas sp.
TCTGGCTCGACGCGGATGCCGAGGTGCGGTACGCGCGGATGGTCGAGCGCGACGGTGCCGACCCCGATCCCGCGGCAGAGTCCAACCAGCGCTACATCGGTGCTCAGTCGAGGTACGTCCGCGACGCGCACCCGAACATCGTCGCGAGCGCAATCGTCGACAACACCGACCCGGAGCGTCCGGTGCGGCGATTCGCCGACTACTGCAGCATCGAACCGCTGCCGCTCTGAGGGATCCGCCGCGCGACCTCGTCGACCGAGAGAAATGCGCCGCCCCGCTCCACCTCGTGCACGAGCGCAACGATCGCAGTGTTCACCGGTGCGGGCATCCCGTGCTCGCGGGCGACCCGCAGCACAGCTCCGTTGAGGAAGTCGATCTCGGTGAGCTGCCCGCGGCGGATGCTTTGCAGGGTCGAGCCGGGGTTGGGCACCTCGCCCATTCGGCGGGCCAGCATCCTGGGCAGAAGTGCCGTGACCGCGACGGGTGAGCGCCCCAGCCAACCGAGGATCCACCCGGGGATGCCCTGGAGCCCCGAGAATCGGATGCCGAGGCGGTTCGCGATGCCGACTGTCTCGTGCATGCTCGCGGCGACTACCCGCCGCAGCCGCGGGTCGGCGATGGTCTGCTGCACGCTCAGCCCGGTGATCGCCGGAAGGGCATTCACATGGTTGATGAGCAATTTGGTCCACTGGGCACCCTCGAGGTTCGCGACCACCTCGATCGGCAGTGCTGACCTCATCAACTCAGCGACCAGGTCGAGGGTTGTGGCCGAGGTTCCTGCGGCGGCCCCAAGTACGAGAGGCAGCGCTGCGGTCACGGTGATGTGTCCGGGGGAGAGGTACGACGAGGCGAACAGCGCGAGACCGCCGACCAGTTCGGACGTCGGAAGTACCTCGTGGGCGACCCGCATCCCGCCCAGTCCGTTCTGAACGACCAGAAGGGTGACGCCTTCAAGAACGCTGGCATTCGCTTGCAGAGCGGCTTCGGCATCCTGCGCCTTGGTCGCCAGAATCGCGACGTCGGGACGCCGCGTGAGGGTCGGCCCCGCGGTCACCCTCGCCACGTAGCTGCCGTAGCCGCCATCGAGTTGGATGCCGTGCTGCTGGATGGCCGCGAGATGATCGCCGCGCGCCATGACCTCAACGTCATGGCCGGCGCGAGCGAGGAGGGCGGCGAGCAGACCGCCCACCGCGCCCGCTCCGATTACGGCGACTCGCACTCCGCCAGATTACGGAGTGCGAGTCGCGCGCGGATGCGTGAGTTACGCGGCGACCAGATCTTCGTTCGCGATGGATGCGTTGTCTCGGCGCCGGGTCGAACGTCCAGCGGGAAGGAAGGCGGCGAAGATCGCGGTGACGAACATCACGGCCGCCCCGACGGCCACGGCGGGAATGGCCGCATCCACGTAGCCGGTCGGCGTCAGTTCACCGCCCCCGCCGGTGAAGATCGCGGTCATGACGGCGATCCCGAGCGCGACACCGACTTCGCGTAGCGTCGAGTTGGTGCCGGTCGCTTTCGCACTATCTGCCTCGACAATGTTCGCGAGCACAGCGGTCGACGACGGGGCGAACACCAGTCCCATCCCGATTCCCGCCGCGATGAACGCCGGCAACATCTCGAGATACGGGGTGCCGGTCGAGATGGTCGCAGCGAGCCAACCCAAGCCCAGAGTCTGGAGCAACAGCCCCGTCACGATGAGATTGCGGGTTCCGATGCGGCCGGCGAAGGCTCCGGCGAGCGGTGCGACGATCATCGGCGCCATCGTCCATGGTGTGGTCTGAACCGCAGCCTCGAGCGGGGAGGCGCCCTGAACGACCTGCAGGAACTGGATCAGAATAAAGACCGAACCGAACATTGCGAACGAGAAACCGAAACCGACGACGTTCGCGATCGTGAAGCTCCGGTCGCGAAACAGTCGAAGCGGCAAGAGCGGAGTTGTGGTTCGGCTTTCCCAGATCACGAACGCAACGATGAGCGCGGCGCCTGCGGCGAGGGAACTGAGCACTTCGAGAGAGTCCCAGCCAGCCGCGTTGCCGCGCACGATGCCGAACACCAGTCCGAGAACCCCGAGCCCGGCAAGGAAGACCCCCGGCAGGTCGAGCCGCACGCGTGCGCCGAGCGGGTTGGGCAGACTGGCGAGCACCAACGGGATCACCAGGATGCCGACCGGCACGTTGATCCAGAAGATCGCTTGCCAGTTCCAACCGCTGACGACCGCGCCACCGATCAGCGGTCCAGCCGCTACCCCGAGCCCGGCGATCCCGCCCCAGATGCCGATCGCGAGCGGGCGCAGGCGCGGTTCGACCGATCCGGCGAGCAGCGAGAGTGAGAGCGGCATGATGGTCGCGCCGCCCAGGCCTTGCACCGCGCGGGCGATGATGAGCTGCGTCGGGTCGGTGCTCAGCGCCGCGAAGACCGACGCGACCGTGAAGATCGCAATGCCGGCGGCGAAGACGGTGCGTCGCCCGATTCGGTCGCCCAGGGCGACTGCGAACAAGATGAGGCTGGCAAATACGAGCGTGTACGCGTTGATGAACCACTGAAGTTCTTCAACTGAAGCATTGAGCTTGGTATGGATCACCGGGAGCGCGTTTGTCATCACGAGGTTGTCGAGGGTGGCCATGAACATCGGGATGCCGGTGGCAGCGAGGGCGAGGCCGAACGGCACTCTTCGGGCAATCGTGGGGAGGGACATCGAGATCCATTCCGAGACAGGTTGAGGTAATCGGATGATTACTAGGGAGGATAGTAATCAGTTGATACCATGTCAAATGTGACAATCACGAGGTCCGAGCCAACGACCAGGATGCGCGCCGAAGACCGCCGAGAACTGGTGATCACCGCCGCGATGGGCGTGTTTGGTGAGCGCGGCTACGTCGGGTCGACGACGGATGCCATTGCACGTGCGGCAGGTGTCAGTCAGCCCTACGTCGTGCGGATGTTCGGCACCAAGGAGGCGCTGTTTCTCGCCGTGCTGGATCGTGCGCTTCAGCGGCTGCTCTCCGATTTCAGCGCTGTCATCGAATCCAATCCCACGGCTTCGGCGGAGGTGTTGCACGCCGGAATCGGAGCCGCCTACGGCAACTTGCTCGCTGACCGGGGGCTACTGCTCAGCCTGATGCACGGGTTCGTTTTGGGCTCGGTTCCTGCGATTGGTGCGGCCGCTCGCCTGGGGTTTCTGGAGGTCTACCGTCTGCTCCGCCGTCGTGCGGGATTCAGCGCCGAACAGGCTCGCGACTTCCTCGCCCACGGCATGCTGGTCAACACCTTGGTCGGCATCCGGATGGGTCTGGAGATGGACGACCCGGACGCGCGCGAACTCGTCGAATGCGTCGCGCCGATCAAGGCCGACCTCATCAGGCGGCTGGCTCACGACTGATGAGCCTGTCCGGCATCCTGCTGCTCGACAAGCCGCAAGGCCCCACGAGCCACGACCTGGTCGGGATGACGCGCCGCGCCCTCGGGACCCGTCGGGTCGGTCACGCCGGCACCCTCGACCCGATGGCGACCGGACTGATGATTCTCGGGGTTGAGAGTTCGACCCGGCTGCTGACGTACCTGGTCGGGCTCGACAAGGAGTACACCGCGACGATTCGGCTCGGACAGGCGACCGACACCGACGACACCGAAGGGTCGGTTATATCGAGTGCTGACGCCTCGGCGCTTGAGGACGCGGGGATCACGACGGCCATCGCCGGACTCACCGGCGACATCCTGCAAGTGCCCAGTTCGTTCAGCGCGATCAAAGTCGACGGGGTGCGCTCCTACGAACGGGCTCGGGCTGGTGAAGCGCTCGAACTCGTGGCTCGCCCGGTTCGGGTCTCGACCTTCGAGGTACTCGCCTCGCGCCGCGACGGTCCGCTGCTCGATCTCGACGTGCGCGTTGCCGTGTCGTCAGGTACCTACGTGCGCGCTCTTGCCCGTGACCTTGGGGCAGCGCTCGGGGTGGGCGGTCACCTCACAGCCCTGCGCCGCACAATCGTCGGTCCGTTCTCCGTTGCCGATGCCGTCCCGCCACGCAGCGAGGTGGCAGATGCTGAGCTGGCATCCCGACTGCTCGACCCAGCGGATGTCGCGCGCCGGCTGTTCCCCGTCGTCGAGCTGGATGCCCCGGAGATCACTGCGCTGGCTCAGGGCAAGCGCATCCCGGTCCCTACCGCCGATGCACCTGTCGTCGCGGCGATCGGCCCGGATGGGCGTCTGCGTGGATTGGTCACCGTCGAGAATGGAATCGCTCGAGTGTTGTTCAATTTCCCCACTGCGGAGGTTCTGCCGTGATCGACGGTTTCACCATCGTGCTCGTCGCAGTCGCCACCGTTGCGGGAGTGCTGTGCGTGGTCCTCGGACTCGGCGGCCGAAAGCCCGCCGACCTCACGATCCTTGCTGTCGTGCTGGTCGAAGTGCTGGTGGTTGCGCAGATCGTGATCGCGCTGGTCGCGCCGGCTGGCGGCAACCTGCCCACCGGCAGCCTGGGTCTGTTTTGGATCTATCTCGCCGCTGCGGCCCTCATCCCACCCGCTGCGATCATTTGGGCGCTCGCCGACCGGACCCGATGGAGCACCGTCGTGCTCGGTGTCGGGGCGCTTGCCATTGCCGTGATGGCCTACCGGATGAGCCAGATCTGGAACGGGCAGCTGACCTGAACGCCACCGCGTATTCTTGAACCGATGTCTTCCCGTGGTTCGAGCGGTCCTGGCCGCGTTCTTGTTGCCGTGTACGCCGTGCTCGCCATCGGGGCCACCGGCCGCAGCGTCTTCCAGATTGTCGACCGCTTCCGCGACGCTCCCATCGCCTTCACTCTGTCGGCCCTCGCGGCCGTCATCTACATCGTCGCGACTCTCGCGCTTGCCGTGAGCATGCGTCAGGGCGGCATGAATCATGAGGCCTGGAATCGCGTCGCCTGGGTGGCGATCGGTTTCGAGTTGGTCGGGGTACTGGTCGTCGGCACCCTCAGCGTCGTTCACCCCAGCGTGCTCGGCATCCAGTCGGTCGACCCGTTCGGGCGCCAAGCGACAGTGTGGAGCTTGTACGGCACTGGGTATCTCGGCATCCCGCTCGTGCTCCCGATTCTGGGACTCTTCTGGCTTGACCGGCGGCGCCGCGAGTCGGCATCCTGATGGACCTGTTCGAGGGACTCGGTGCCGTTCCGCCCGGGTTCGGGCCCAGTGCTGTCACGATCGGCAAGTTCGACGGCGTACACCTCGGGCATCGGAGTGTCATCGCTCAACTGGTCACGCAGGCCGCGGCTCACGACCTGACGTCGGTCGCCGTGACGTTCGACCGGCATCCGATGGCGCTCCTCAAGCCGGAGGCCTGCCCGCTGCCGTTGGTCTCGAATTCGCAGCGCGCTGAGTTGCTCGCCAAGACCGGGGCCGATGCGACGCTGGTGCTCGAATTCACCCGCGAACTGAGTGCGCTCGAACCCGCGGAGTTCGTTGACCGGGTGCTCGTGCGAGCACTTAACGCACAACTGGTGCTGGCCGGTCGGGACTTTCGCTTCGGACATCGCGGCGCCGGTGACCTCGCCACTCTCCGCGCGCTGGGCAGTCAGGTCGGCTTCGACGTCGTGGAACTCGACGACGTCGACCGAGACGGTGACCGCGTTTCGTCGAGCCGAATCCGAGGCCTTATCGACGCGGGCGAGGTCCGCGACGCGTCCGAGCTATTGGGGCGACCCCCTCGGGTTCGCTCCACCGTGGTGCGCGGCGACCAGATTGGCCGCGAGATCGGCTTTCCGACGGCGAACCTCGACCCCGCGATGGAGGGACTCCTGCCGGCCGACGGGGTATACGCGGCGCGGGCCACGATCAATAGCGCGACGTCAGGCGCGACGTATGAGGCTGCCGTCTCGATCGGCAACAATCCGACCTTCGAGGGCGTCCCTGCCCGGCGGACCGAGGCATACCTGCTCGACTATTCGGGCGACATCTACGGTGCGACGATCGAACTCGACTTCATTGAGCGCGTCCGATCCATGAAGAAGTACGACTCGGTCGACGACCTCGTCGTCGCGCTCGCCGCGGATGTCGTCCGGGTCCGCGCCATCCTCGCCGGGGAGTGAGCCGACGCCACGACCGGCCGGATACCTAGAATCGGGTCCATGCCCGGATTGATTCGCAGAAGCGACATCGACGAAGTCCGGGCCCGAACCAACATTGCCGACATCGTCGGAGACTTCGTGACGCTCAAGAGCGCCGGGGTTGGATCACTCAAAGGGCTCTGCCCGTTCCACGAAGAGCGCAGCCCCTCATTCCACGTGCGCCCCCAGGTTGGGCTTTACCACTGCTTCGGCTGCAACGAGGGGGGAGACGTCTTCTCGTTCCTTCAGAAGATGGATCACGTCACCTTCGCCGAAGCCGTCGAACGGCTCGCCGGGCGGCTCGGCTATGAGTTGCACTACGAAGACGGCGGTCAGGCTAGTGACCACGGCAACCGCGCCCGGCTGCTCGCCGCGAACGCCGCAGCCGAGACTTGGTTTCAGGCGCAACTCGGCAGCCCGGCCGCGCAGGTCGGTCGCGACTTCCTGGGGGCCCGAGGATTCGATCTGGCCGCCGCTCAGCGGTTCGGCATCGGCTTCGCCCCCAAATCGTTCAACGCTCTCGCTGATCACCTCCGGGGCCTCGGCTTCACTGACGCCGAGCTGCTGGGCGCCGGGTTGCTGTCGGCAGGGGAGCGCGGCAGCCCGTACGACCGATTCCGTGGACGACTGATCTGGCCGATCCGCGACGTCACCGGCCAGACCGTGGGATTCGGAGCCCGCAAACTGCTCAGTGACGACGAAGACAAGGGTCCGAAGTACCTCAACACCCCCGAGACGCTCGTCTATCACAAGAGCCAGGTGCTCTACGGGCTCGACCTGGCTCGGCGCGACATCGCGAAGGCCAAACAGGTCGTGGTCGTCGAGGGGTACACCGACGTGATGGCCTGCCACCTCGCCGGGGTGACGACCGCGGTCGCGACCTGCGGTACGAGTTTCGGAGTCGACCACATCAAGGTCATCCGTCGCGTGCTCGGGGATGTCGACAACGTCGATACTGGCGGCACCGGCGAGGTGGTCTTCACCTTCGACCCCGACGAGGCGGGCCAGAAGGCTGCGAGCCGGGCATTCGCCGAAGAACAGCGTTTCGCCGCTCAGACCTTCGTCGCGGTCGCCCCGGACAACCTCGACCCGAGCGACCTGCGCACCCAACGCGGCGACGAAGCGGTGCGAACGCTCATCGCGAACCGCAAGCCGATGTTCGAGTTCATGATTCGACGGGTGATCGCACGTTTTGACCTCGAGACGGTCGAGGGCCGCGTCGCCGCGCTCCGTGCCGCCGCGCCGGTCGTGGCTGGCATCCGGGATCGTGCCCTGTCGGTCGGCTACGTCCGCAATCTCGCGGGATGGCTCGGGATGGAGCCCAACGAGGTCAGCCGTGCCGTTCGGTCGGCGCCGAAGGCTGCCGCGCCGGTCGTCACCGACAGCGGCGACGAGGCGTCGGAGCAGAGCGAGGTGCGGCTGCTCGACCTTCCGACTGATCCTGAGACGCGCATGGAACGCGACGCACTCATGGTCATGCTCCAGCGCCCAACCGCTGTTGGCGCCGACCTGCTCGAGCGCGCCACGCGGGTTCGGCTGCGCAGCACTCTGTTGGATGTCGTGCGCGATGGGATCGCGACCTCGCTGCCGGACTGGGAACGCCCCGACTGGATCGCGCGAGTCGGCGACGCGGTGCCGACCCGCTATGCGGGACTGGTCTCGCAGCTCGGTGTCGCACCGCTGCCCGAGACTCGGGAATCGAACCTCGACAAGTACTGTCGGGCGCAGGTCGCCGACCTGATCGCGGTCGACATTGTGCGCCTCAAGTCAGAACTGACTGGGGCATCACAGCGTGCGGCCGCCGAAGGTGACCAGGTTCGCGCCGACGCGATGCGCGAACAACTTGCGGCCCTCGAACTGGAGCGACGCCGACTACGTACCGAGTGACCTGGCGTGCAGCCTGACTGTGTTATGACTGAAGGGCCGGACGGGCAAAGACCGCACGGCTCCCCGAGGAGTTGCGATGAAACTGAGGCTGTTGCGCGCATTCGCGGCGCTAGCCGTCGTCGCCATCCTCGGCACCCTTGCCGCTTGTGCAACCGGTGGCGCGAATTCGATCAAGTTGGGCTGGGTTGGCGCTCTCCCGCCGCTTGACCCCGCCGCGAGCGATTCCGTCCGCTCGTTTGCTCTGCTCAGCCAGGTCTATCCGTCCCTGCTGACCGTTGAAGCCCGTGACTCGGCGCCGGTCCCCGATCTCGCAGCATCCGCGGATTGGACGGCCGATGGTGTGTATACCGTGGTGCTGAAAACCGGACTGAAGTTCGCCAACGGCGACGACCTGACGACCTCCGACGTGCAGTTCAGCATCGAGCGCCAGCTCGCCCTCCAGTCCGAAGACGGTGCGTGGCGCCAGCTCGGCAACCTGGGCAGCGTCGTGCCGGTGGATGCGTCGACGATCGAGTTTCATCTGAAGACGGCGACGGATGCCTCGTTCCCCTACGTGCTCGCGGGACCGGCAGGGCTCATCCTCGACGAGGAACAGTTCTTCGCTGACGAACTCACGAGCGACGCCGACATCCTGACCGCCAAGCCCTTCGCCGGCCCGTTCACGCTGAGTGGCGACCGAGCGGGGACGCTCACGCTGTCGCCCTACGACCAGTACGGCGGAATCAGGTCGGCGACCTCCGTGATCGAGTTGCACTCGGGCACGAGCGCCGACCTCGCGACGCAGTTGCACGCCGGCTCGATTGACGCGGTGACCGGCCCCATGGATGTCGACACCATCAAGCAACTCGCCGCCGACGAGGCGGTGCTGATGACGCGCGCCGCATCAGGGCGCACCCGACTGTTGGCGTTCGACTTCGAGCACATGCCGTTCGGTACCAAAGACGCCACGCCTGACGAGGGCAAGGCTCTCGCCATCCGTACCGCAATTGCGGATGTCATCGACCGCTCCGCCCT
>JBDTNW010000041.1:0-8960 GCA_039933575.1 Pseudolysinimonas sp.
GCACGAAACCGAACGAGATCATCTACACGTACTCCGAGGTCGAACTGCACGGGGTACTCAAGAACCTCGAGAAGACCGGCAAGAAGTACCAGGACCCGATCCAGCGCTACAAGGGACTGGGCGAAATGGATGCCGACCAGCTCGCCGAGACCACGATGAGCCGCCAACACCGCACCCTTCGGCGCGTCAAAGTTACAGATGCCGAGAACGCGTCACGCGTTTTCGAGTTGCTGATGGGAAACGACGTCGCTCCGCGAAAAGACTTCATCATCGCGGGGCAGGGGCTCGACCTCTCGCGAGTTGATGTCTGAGTCGCAGTCTCCCGGGGGTTCAGCTCGTCGGTTCGCGCTCGCCGTCGCCCTGACCGGCGTAGCCGTCGCCGTCGCGACTGCGATCGTGTTCTTGGCGCGGGCGGGCGGCGATCCCGCGGCTGCGTCGACCTGGCCGATCACCTGGGAGTTGCGGTCGAGCGATAACGGCACCCTGTTCCAGTTCTGGGGCGACGTCGCCGCGGGGCGAACCTTGGACTGGAGCTTCTCGCCGCAGGTGTTCGTGTTCCCCGAGCTGCCGTTGAGCGGTGTTGCGTACCTGACGTCGGCGGGCGGAATCTACGGGTACTACCTGGTCGTGGCGATTCTGAATCAAGTTGTGCTGTTCTTGCTGTTCACTGCCCTCGCCCGAGTGCTCTGGCCTGCCGCCTCGATCGGCGCCACCCTGACCCGCGCCGTCATCGCAATCGTGCCTCTGCTTCTGCTTCCGGTGGTCGGCACGAGCTGGGTGATGTCATTCCACCTCGCCCCGACCTACTACGTCGGGATGTACTTCGCTCTCGTTGCCGCTCCGTTGCTGTTCGCTGCTCGGCGACCGTGGACCAGAGCGCTGCTCGGAGTCGCGCTTGCGCTCACCATCGCCTCGAATCCGCTGACGGTCGTGTTCGCCGCACCGGGATTGGCCGCAGTCGTCGTCGCACGCATCGTCCGTTCCGGGTGGCGTTCGGTACTACGCCCGGCGGCTTGGGTCGTCGCACTGGCCGCCGTGACGGTGCTCGTTCGCATCGCGGTGACGCCGCTGCAGGGAACGGGGCTTCTGGCCTATCTGGCTCCCGGCGTCTTCAGCTCGAGGCTCGCGCAGTTGTGGCCCTACTGGAGCTACCAGCTCCTCGACCCTGCGGCGCGCATCATCCTGCCCGTGGGTGCGCTCCTGGCATTCGGGTGCCTCTTCGCCGCAGTGACGGCCTGGATTGCGTTGGTGACCAAGCAGCGCGAATTCGACGAGCGCCGGTCTTTCGCCGCAGTATTCCTCGGTCTGGTTCCTGTCGGTGGGATCGTGGCGACGTTCCTCGCGACGATCACGCAGTTCTACTACTTCTGGCCGGCACTCGTGTTGCCGTTCGCGCTCGCAGCCTTCGCGCTTCCGCGCCGCACTCTCAAAGTCGCCAGGGTTGTCGCCGCGGCATCCCTGCTCGTGGTCGGGATCGTGGGGGGCGGCGGTGCCACCCTGGCCGACGCGGGGCGGTACTTCGGCTACCGGAGCCCCGAGACCCAATGCCTCGACGCCGCGGTGAGCGGTCAGGTCGGATTCGCGACCTTCTCCGACGCCCGACGTGTCTCCCTGCCCTCGGCGACCGGTGTTCGCCTGATTCAGGTGAACGCCAATCTGACCCCCAACCTGTGGCTCACGAACCGTGCCTACTCGGAGTCGGAGACCGGCACGTTTTTCTACGCCAACGAGCACGGCGACGAGCGTGCTCTCGACGGCGACGTGATCTTCGCCAGATTCGGCGCGCCGGATCGCAAGGTCTCCTGCTCTGCGGGCCAGACCCTGTGGATCTACGATCGGCCCCTCACGGTCTCGAATGACCAGTAAGAGGTCACAGGCGGCACCCGGCAAGCGTCCAGCGCACGGTCATACGATTTGGAGATGACTTCCGGACTTCTCGTCGATGTGACCGGGGGTCGGGTACAGGGTGTTGTGAGCCGCGGACTGCGGTTCTGGCGTGGCATCCCGTACGCGGCCGCCCCGGTCGGTGACCGACGCCTGCGTGCCCCTCGACCCGTCGAACCCTGGGTGGGGGTGCGCGACGCAAGCGAGTTCGGTCCTGTCGCTCCGCAGGATCGCCGACTGCTCTCGTCGTCGTCGGGTAGCAGCGATTCGCAGTCCGAAGATTGCCTCACTATCAACGTGATCGCGCCGGCCACGGCATCCGATCGACTGCGCCCGGTGATGGTCTACCTGCACGGCGGTGCCTACGCTGTCGGGTCATCGCAACAGATGCCGTCGCAGGGCGAAGGTCTTGTGCACGACGGCGGCGTTGTCTTCGTGAACCTCAACTATCGGCTCGGCGCTCTTGGCTACCTCGACTTCACCCGATACTCGACGCACGAGCGTCCGTTCGAGTCGAACCTCGGCCTTCGCGATCAGATCGCTGGGTTGCAGTGGGTGCGCGACAACATCGCGGCATTTGGCGGCGACCCGGAGAATGTGACCCTGTTCGGTCAGTCGGCTGGTGGCAACGCCGTCACGACGCTGATGGCCGTGCCGTCGGCTGCCGGGCTCTTCGCGCGGGCGATCTCGGAGAGCTCGCCCGTTGAGGCGATCTACACGCCCGACCTCACCGCAGTCTGGGCACGCGACTATCTCGAGATCCTCGGCGCGGTGATGGAGCGTCCCTTGGTCGCCGAACCGACTGCCGCAGCCGCCGCCGAGCTGCTCGACACCGCCACGCCGAACCAACTGGTCATCGCCACCGCGCGCATGATGAAGCAGACCCCGGATCGCGTGCCGGGCACGATCGCACTGTGCCCAGTCGTCGACGGTGACCTGCTGCCGAAACGACCGTTGGATGCCTTCGCCGACGGCACCGCCCACCGCATCCCGCTCATCATCGGCACCAACAATCGCGAGGGGTCATTCTTCCGCGGGCGGCTCGACATCCTGGCCTCCACTCCGTCACGGATTCACGCGATCATGGCCCGGACCCCGCGCGCGGCGGCTCAGCGGTTGGCACGGATGTACCCGCGGCTCTCGAAGCCGCGAGCAGCAGCCGACTTTGCGGGCGACTACTCGTTTTGGTACCCGTCGGTGCGGGCAATGGAAGGTCATTCCCGCTTCGCGCCCACGCACGCCTATCGGTTCGACATCGCGCCTCGCCTGACCCGGATGATCGGACTCGACGCTACTCACGGCATCGAGCTGTTCGCCGTGTTCGACCTCGCACGCAACTGGTACGGGCGGCTGATGGGGGTTCTCGGCGGCTACCAGGACTTCGAGCGAACCGGCCGCCGGATGCGCGCCAACTGGTTGCGCTTCGCCGAGAACGGGACGGTGGATGCCGGCTGGCCGCAGTACGACGAGGAGCACCGTCGCACGCTCATCATCGATGCCGAAGACCGAGTCGAGTCCGATCCGAATCGGGAACGTCGCGAGGCGTGGGCGCAGTTCGTGCCGCACCTCTTCGAAACGCAGCGGGCCGACACGATCTGAGGCCAGGCCGACTCGATCGGCCTGTCGCTGACACCTTGCGAGGGTGACAGGGTAGACGAATGACCGCCGTCGATCCGTTGCTCACGGATGCCGATCGTGCGCGCGCGGCGGCTCGTGCCGGCATCCGGGATGGCCTGATGGTGATGCTCGCCTACATCCCGTTCGGGCTGGCGATGGGTGCGGCGATGGCGTCGACCAACGTCAGTCCGTTCATCTCGATCCTTTCGTCGCCGGTAATCGTCGCCGGTGCGTCACAGCTCGCCGCCATCCAATTGCTGAACGCGGGTGCGAGCGTCGCGCTCGTCGTCGTCACCGTCGCCGTGATCAACGCCCGCCACTTGCTGTACAGCGCGGCACTCGAACCGCACCTGGCGACCTGGTCGCGGGGAACCCGGATGGCGGCCGCCTTTGTTCTCTCCGACCCGATGTACGCGATGGCGGCAGCACGGTTCGGACGCGCGGACGGCGGCGGACCGGAACCCGAGAAACGTGCCTACTACTTCGGCGCTGGAATTTCGGCCTCGGTCGGCTGGTCGGTGCTCACCGCTGTCGGCGTACTCGCGGGCGGGCTCATCCCGCACTGGGTTCCGCTCGAGTTGGCCATTCCGCTCACCTTTCTGTTGCTTACCCTGCCGTTGATCAAAAACAGCGCTGGCCTCGTGGCAGCAGGGGTCGGGGGCTTTGCCGCGCTCGCTGCGTCGTCACTCCCGCTCGGGGTCGACATCCTGGTCGGTGCCGCCACGGGGCTGCTGGCCGGCGGGATCGTCCTGAATTTCACCGAACGCCGTCAGAAGCAGGAGATGGCGGATGTTTGAGATCCTCGCCATCTTCCTGAGCGGCGTCGTGACCTACCTGACCCGCGTGATCTTCTTGGTGAGCAAGAAGGTGCGCCCGCCAGCGCGGGTGGCGAAGTACCTGCCACTCGTCGGTCCGGCAGTGCTCGGAGCGATCGTCGTGCCGGGTCTGATGGCGCCGCGAGGAGAGATTTCGCTTGTCGAGACGGTCCCGGCCCTCGTCGCCGGCGTGGTCGCCTGGCTGTTCTGGCGGTGGACGCGTCAGACGGCGATCGGTCTGATCGGTGGTCTCGTTCTGTGGTGGGGGATCGTTTTTGTGCTGACCGTCACCGGGCTGCGGTAACCAGTCGAGCTAGAGGGCGCGACCGACGGAACCGACCACGGCATCCATCGGAATTCCGGATGCGTCGCGCTTCGCGCCCGAGTCCGGCAGGGTGCGCAGTGACCCGTCTGAGCCGACCGCCAGTGCCGGTGCAGGACCCGCCCAGGCGAGAGACAGGGCGCTTTCACCCTTGAGGAACGAGTGAGCGCGTACACCGCCGGTCGCGCGGCCCTTTCCGGGGAATTCGCTCATCGCCGAGACTTTCGCGCGTCCCGGGTCTGCTCCAGCGAGCGTTTCGGTCGGGGTCGAGATCGTGACAACGACGACCTCGTCGGCGAGTTCGACGGAACCGAAATAGAGCGCGCGTGCTCCGGCGGAGAGATTGATGCCCGCCATCCCTCCGGCACCGACACCCTGAGGTCGCACGGTGCCTGCGCCGAAGTGCAGCAATTGGGCGTCAGTCGTGACGAAGACGAGTTCCTCGGAGTCGGGTCCCTGCGCAACCCCGACGACAGCGTCACCGGCCTTGAGCGCGACGACCTCGAAGTCGGGCTTTGCCGGCCATCCGCCGGCAGCCACCCGCTTCACGACCCCGAGCGCCGTGCCGAGGGCGATCGGCAGCTCTGAGGTCAGTGACACCAGCCCGAGCACTCGCTCTTTCGGGTCGGCGATTCCGACGTAGTCGCCGATGCGGGCGCCTGCGGCGAGCTGCACTGAGTTCGCGGGCACGGACGGCAGGTCGACGGGGGAGAAGCGGATGAGTCGCCCCTTCGAGGTCACCGCCCCGAGTTCTCCGCGCACCGTCGTCGCGACAGTCGACAGGATGGCGTCGTGCCGGTTTCGACGGGCACCCCGTGTCGGCTCGGAGACGCCCTCAGGCAAATCGATTCGCACCGCGCGTCCGGTCGTCGAGAGGGCGACGATCGTCGGCGCATCCTGAATCTCGAGGGCAGGACCGCCAGCGGCCGCAGCCCGACGTGCGGCCGGAGTCGCGGCCGCGACCTCGCGTGCTTCGGTCAGTAGGGTGCGCCTCGGGGTACCGAACTTTTCAGCGACGTCGTCGAGTTCGATGCCCACCTGGGTGCGGATGCGCGCGGGGTCGGCGAGCAAACTTTCGAGTTCGGCGATCTCTTGGTGGAGCTTGTCGCGCTCGGTTTCCAGTTCGATCCGCGAGAACTTCGTGAGCCGCCGCAGTTGCAGTTCGAGGATGTAGTCGGCCTGAAGCACCGAGAGGTCGAAGACCTCGATAAGTCGCGCGCGCGCCTGTGCGGTGTCGTCGGAGCCCCGCACGACCTGGATGACTTCGTCGATGTCGAGGATCGCGACGAGCAGCCCGAGCACCAGGTGCAGGCGTTCCTGCCGAC
The DNA here is from genome assembly GCA_039933575.1 of Pseudolysinimonas sp. Taxonomy (GTDB): domain Bacteria; phylum Actinomycetota; class Actinomycetes; order Actinomycetales; family Microbacteriaceae; genus Pseudolysinimonas_A. The sequence goes on from JBDTNW010000041.1 coordinate 5,964, forward strand.
GGGTGAGCCGGTACTGCGAACGACGCGTGATGACCGAAATGCGGTGGTCGAGGTAGACCCTGAGAAGGTCCCGCAACCCGAGGGTGAGCGGCTGTCCGTTCACGAGCGCGACGTTGTTGATGCCGAAGCCGTCTTCGAGTGGGGTCAGCCGGTAGAGCTGCTCCAACACTCCCTCGGGCGAGAATCCGGTCTTGATGCCGATCACCAGGCGCAAGCCGTTCTTGCGGTCGGTGAGGTCGGTGACATCCGAAATGCCGGTGATCTTCTTTGACTGCACCCCGTCTTTGATCTTCTCGATGACCTTCTCAGGTCCGATCAGATAGGGCAATTCGGTCACCACGAGAGCGGTCTTGCGGGTACCGACCTGTTCGACACTCACGCGTGCCCGGGTCTTGAACGAGCCCCGCCCGGTCGCGTAGGCATCCCGGATGCCGTCCAGCCCGACGATTGTGCCGCCCGTCGGCAGGTCGGGGCCGGGCACGTAGCCCATCAGGTCGTCGAGAGTCGCGTCGGGATTCTCCAGCAGGTAGCGCGCGGCTCCGACGACCTCGATGAGGTTGTGCGGAGCCATGTTCGTCGCCATGCCGACCGCGATGCCCGCCGAGCCGTTCACCAACAGGTTCGGGTACGCAGCCGGCAGCACCTCGGGTTGCGTGAGCTGGTTGTCGTAGTTGGGCACGAAGTCGACGACGTCTTCGTCGAGGCCCTCGCACATCGCGACCGCTGCGGCCTGCATCCGGGCTTCGGTGTACCGCGCTGCGGCCGGGCCGTCGTCGAGGGAGCCGAAGTTGCCGTGCCCGTCAACGAGCGGCACCCGCATCGTGAAGTCTTGAGAGAGGCGTACCAGGGCGTCGTAGATCGCGGTGTCGCCGTGCGGATGCAGACGCCCCATGACGTCGCCAACGACGCGGGCGCTCTTCACGTGACCTCGGTCTGGGCGCAGACCCATCTCGCTCATTTGGAACAGGATGCGGCGCTGCACCGGCTTGAGTCCGTCGCGAGCATCGGGGAGGGCTCGGGAGTAGATGACCGAGTACGCGTACTCAAGGAACGAACCCTCCATCTCGGTCGAGACGTCGATGTCTTCGATTCGTTCGCCGGAAAACGCAGAGGTCAGGGGGCTGCTGTCAGTGGGGGGCGGCGGTGGGGGAGTCATAAGATCGGGGCCATGTTACCGGCGTCGAAAATGCACCGGTTCAGCCTCACCGACGTACTGCGGAATTGCCTCCAGGCGGTGTCGGGTGAACGGGGAAATCTCGGGTTGCCCGCGGTGCAGCACGCCGTGGTTCTGTTGGTCGACGGGCTCGGCTCCGTTTCGTTGGAAGCCCACCGTGGATACGCCCGTCGGTTGCTTGCCGCTCCGCGCCGCGATGTCATCCAAACGGTGTTCCCGTCGACGACCGCGTCGGCACTCGCATCGCTGACCACGGGAGAGTTGCCCGGGCGACACGGCCTCATCGGCTACCTCGGATTCGACTCCAGCGGCGACCGTGTCGTCAATCAGCTGACCGGGTGGGGCGACGGGATGGATCCGGCCACGTGGCAGCGGGTGCCCACGCTGTTCGAGCAGGCACGGGATGCCGGCGTCGCAGCCTTTGCGATCGGCCCAAGCCGGTATCGAGAGTCGGGTTTCACCGCCGCCGTACTGCGCGGGGCGACCTATCGCACGGGGGAGTCGATGGGCGCCCGGCTGGCCGAAGTGCGCCGGGTGCACGCCAAGAACGACCGTTCGCTCAGCTACGTCTATGCCCCCGAGTTGGATGTTGCCGCCCACGCCGCCGGCGTCACCTCGGATGCCTGGACCACGGCTCTCGAAGACGTCGACGCCGCCGTCGGTGCCTTCGCCTCGGCGCTCGGCCCGAATACCGGGATGCTCGTGACCGGCGACCACGGAGGCCTCGACATCCTGCGTGACGATCACGTGATCATTCCGCCCGAGCTACTCGATGGTGTGCGGCACGTGTCGGGGGAGCCGCGCTGTCTCGCACTGCACCTCGAGTCGGACGCGGACGCCGTCGAGGTTCTTACGCGTTGGCAGACAGCCGAGGGTAGCCGCGCCTGGGTCGCAACGCGGGACGAAGCAATCGGCGCGGGATTCTTTGGCGAGGTCGACGACGACGTTCGGCCGCGCATCGGGGACATCCTGGTCGTGGCGCGTAGGCGCATCGCGTACTACCTCGACGAGAACGACCGCGGTCGATCCATGGTCGGGCAGCACGGCGCGCTCACCCCCGACGAGGTGGCGATTCCGCTTCTGCGGTTCGGAGCCTTCGGCCGCTGACGGGCGGGCGTTAGAGCGGACGCACCGTGGCGAACCGCGGCCGCCCATGATCGTTGACCAGTCGCACCCGCAGCGCGATCGTTCCGCCCGTCGCGACATCAGCCCAGTCGATTCCGGCGAGCGGGATCTTGGATCTGCCGACCCGCGCGCCGGCCCGTCGCCAGACGAGGTAGAAGAAGCGGGCGTCCCGCGTTCCGTGAGCGAACGGACCGAGAAAGTTGGGGCGACCGTCGGGCAGCTGCTCGACCCGGAACGTCGGCGTGAAGACCTGCTCGCTCTGGCCGGCGACCGCGACGGGATCGACCATGACGTCGCCGCGCTGCAACCCGATGGTCAGAGAACCGCTCGGATCGTCAGGCAACTCCGCGGTCAGCAGGACGGTAACTTCCATGCGCTTGAGGCTACGAGTTAGACGTCGTCGTCAGTCCGAGCGCCGAACACGATCTCATCCCAGGACGGCATCGACTGGCGGCCCTTGGAGCCACGCCGGCCGAACCCGGCGCTGTCGCGCGCGGTAGGTCGGGTGCGCAGCGAGTCGACAGGGGTGTCGTCGTCCATCGAATCCAGCGGGATGTCGATCAGTCGCACGGTTCCGGTTGACGGGTGCGCTGCGATCGACTCTTCGGGATCGGGATCCATCGGGTCTCGCTCGCCACGACGTTTGCGCAGCGCCTCAAGCAGGTCGGCCGTTTGGTTCTTCTTGATCGGCACGGGGC
>JBDTNW010000042.1:0-8950 GCA_039933575.1 Pseudolysinimonas sp.
ACAGTTCAGGATGTCGACGCTGTCGCGATCAAACTCGACGCCCTGCGCCGGCACTGTGACGCCCTCGGCCGCGATTACTCCACGATCGAGAAGACGGCACTGGTGGCAGCAGTCAGCGCTAAAGACGCCGACGCATTCCTCGCCCACGCCGAGAAACTCGCCGCTCTCGGAATCGATCACGTGCAGTTCCGGGATGACGTGGCCGACCCGGTCGGAATGATCACCGAGTTCGGTGAGAAGGTTGCACCGCGCCTCGCGGAGATCCAGCCCGCCGGTCGGTAGGAGGTCACATGCAGGGATGGCCGCTTCTCGTCGAGGTGGGCGTCGTTGCCGTCGTCATTATCACCCTCGGAATCCTGCTGTGGTGGCTGTCGCGCGCATCGCGTCGCGGCGTCTCCGGACCGGTGCGTTTCACGCCCCACGCCTCCGACCGGATGACGCTCCGCGGCGTCACTGAGGATGACGTGATGGCGACGCTCGCGCGGCCGGATCGAGTTATCCCGACGACCTACGCCGACCGGAGCGGCGAGCAGGAGCGGGATAGCGTGCGACTCGAAAAGGATTTTCGTGCCCGCGGCCGCATGCTCAAGGTATGGGTGCCGCCTGATTGGCGATCCGAAGACCCTGTCGTCGTCAAATCCGTCGCCTGGCGGTATGTGGAAACCTTCAGGGTTCCCCGCGCTCGAGTGGGGTCGATCATCGGCCGCAGGGGTCAGACCGTGCAGAAACTCGAGCGACGCAACAACGTGCACATCAAGGTCGAGAGGCGGAGCGGCACCGTGCACATCTTCGGAGATGACGTCGAATCCGTTGCTGCGGCTCGACTTCGGATCAACCACCTCGCCGGATAGGCGAAAGCCCCGGACCACAAGGATCCGGGGCCTTCATACTCGCGTGCGCGAAGGGGGACTTGAACCCCCACGCCCTTACGGGCACTAGCACCTCAAGCTAGCGCGTCTGCCATTCCGCCACCCGCGCGAGTGCGGCACCTTCGATGTCAGAAACACCGTAGACGACCGAGGATAGACATTAGCACGACCCAGCTTTGGGATCCCGATTGCCCGCCTCGGTTACCCTCGAACGATGGGAGCGGATGCCGAGCTGGAGACCACCGCCGCGATCGCACGCGACCTGATCCGCTTCGAGACCGTCAACTGGGGTGGGGGCCGCAGCAAGGGCGAGACCGAGGCCGCCGAGTATGTCGCCGCGAAACTCGAGGCGATGGGGCTGAAGCCGCAACTCTTCGACGCCGAACCCGGACGCACGAGTGTCGTCGCCCGCGTTCCGGGCCGGGATCAAGAACGCCCCGCGATGGTGCTGCACGGCCACCTCGACGTCGTGCCCGCCGATCCCGCGAATTGGACCGTCGACCCCTTCGAAGGCGTCATCAAAGACGGCATGCTCTGGGGTCGCGGGGCCGTCGACATGAAGGACATGGATGCCATGATCCTGACCTCGCTCGGCGACATCCTCGCCGCGGGGGAACTGCCGGCGCGTGAACTCGTTGTCGCGTTCTTCGCCGACGAAGAGAACGGCGGCGTCTTCGGCTCGCACTACATGGTCGACGAGCATCCCGAACTGTTCGCGGGCGCCACCGAGGCCGTGAGCGAGGTGGGCGGGTACTCGATCGACCTCGGCGGCAAACGTGCCTACCTGCTGCAGACCGGCGAGAAGGCTCTCGTCTGGATCAAGTTGATCGCCCGCGGGGGAGCGGCTCATGGCTCGCGAGTCTTTCGCGACAACGCCATCACCAAGTTGGCTGAAGCGGTCGCGAAGATCGGCCGCGAAGAGTGGCCGGTGCACCTCACCCCGACGACGCGCGACCAACTCGCGCGCCTCGCCGACATCCTGGGCGGCAGCGTCGACGATCCGGATGCCCTCATCCTCTCCGCCGGAACTGCAGCGGGATTCCTCCAGGCCGGCATCCACGTGACGACGAACCCGACGATGCTCGAGGCCGGCTACAAGCACAACGTCATCCCGGATCGCGCGGAGGCGTTGATCGACACCCGGCCGTTCCCCGGTGGTGAAGAAGAAGTGGCCGCCCGCATCCGCGAGATCGTCGGACCCGACATCGAGGTCGAGACCATCCACCACGACATCGGCCTCGAGAACCCCTTCGAAGGCCCGCTGGTGGATGCCATGGTCGCCGCCCTGAAACGTGCAGATCCGGGTGCTCCCGTCATCCCGTACCTGATGAGCGGCGGCACCGACAACAAGGCTCTCGCGAAGCTCGGGATCACCGGCTATGGGTTTGCGCCGCTCAAGTTGAGCGGCGATCTGAACTTTCCCGCGATGTTCCACGGTGTCGACGAGCGGGTTCCTCTCGACGCGCTGGCGTTCGGTCGGCAAGTTCTCGGGGACTTCTTGCGAAACTGTTGAGGTGACTCTCCTCGGGCTGGCCAGACCGGAGGCAACCGCGCGATCGTTGCGCACCCGATCCTTGGTCGGTGGGTTGATCCTGATCGCGGCGCTGGTCGGCATCCGGGTATTCGCGCCGTCGAGCAGCAGCGTCGACTTGGGCCATGCCGCACAAGACTTCGTGACCTTGTCGCTCAGCGTCGTGGTCGAGTCGCTGCCATTCGTCTTCCTGGGAATCGTGCTCTCGATCTTCGTGCAGCTCTGGCTGCCGCAGTCCGTGCTGTTTCGGATCCTGCCGCGCACTCCCGTACTCCGACGTTCGGTGTTGTCCCTGCTCGGCATCCTGTTGCCGGTCTGCGAGTGCGGCAACGTGCCGCTCTCTCGTGGATTGATGCTGCGCGGGCTCACAATCCCCGAAGCGATGACCTTCTTGGTCGCGGCACCGATCGTCAACCCGATCACGATCTTGACGACCTATCAGGCCTTCGGGTTCGACAACGGCATCTTGGTTGCCCGGATCGTCGGCGGTTTCGCGATGGCAAACCTAATCGGCTGGCTGTTCTCTCGGGCGCCCAATCCCGATGCGCTACTGACCCGCAAGTTTTCGGCAGCCTGCACGCGCGCTCATCACGACGACGACGATCAGCATTCGCACCGGTGGCGCCGCTCGATCACCTCGTTCGGTGAAGAGACCACGGCGATGCTTCCCGCCTTGTTCATTGGCTCGGCGGTTGCCGGGCTGATTCAGGTTGCGGCTTCCCGCCAACTGTTGGTCACCCTCGGGTCGAACCCCGTCTGGTCAGTGTTCGTGCTGATGCTGCTCGCCTTCGTGGTTGCCGTCTGCTCGAACGTCGACGCCTTCTTCGTCTTGGCGCTGGGCTCGACTTTCATGCCGGGCGCAGTTGTCGCCTTCCTGCTGTTCGGGCCCGTGATCGACGTCAAAATGATCGCGCTTCTTCGCACGACTTTCACGGCTCGGACGCTCGTGCTGCTGACGGTGATAGTTGGGCTCGCCTCGGCGACGATTGGATTGGCGATGAACCTTGTCTGAGCGGTTCACGAAACGCTGGCTGGGGGTCACCCTCAGCTTGATCGGAGTCGTCGCGATCCTCTGGCTCGCGGCGAGCGGCCGACTCGAGCTGTACATCCATCCGCGGTACGTGGTCTTCACGGCGATCATGGCGATCATCGGGGGAGCGGCTTCGATCGCGGCTTTCCTCGTAGTTCCTCTCACGGATCACGATCACGACGACAATGACGACGACGAACCGCGACCGGGCGGGAGGGGCGCGGTGTTGCTTCGGGTCTCCGGCAGCGCCGTACTCGTTATCGCGGCGGTAGTGGCACTCCTCGTGCTGCCCCCCGCGACACTCAGTTCGGCGACCGCTGCAAACCGCGACATCTCCAGTTCGTCGACCCTCGATTCCGCCGACTCGACGCACCTGGTCGGCGGCGACTCGACGTCATTCACCGTGAAGGATTGGGCAACCCTGCTGCACCAGGGCCTGGGAGACGATTTCTTCGCCGGGAAGCCCGCCCACATCACCGGATTCCTGGTCGCGACCGATGACCCGGATGTCGTCTATGTCGCCCGCTTCCTGGTCACCTGTTGCGCGGTCGACGCCCAACCGCTGGGTGTGCCGGTCTACCTCCCGGGTTGGCAACAGAATTTCGCTGCCGACGACTGGGTCGATGTGACAGGCGCCTTCGGATTGAATCCGGATGCCACGGCCGCTGAGACCGTTGTGTTGACTGCCGCGAAGACTGACAAGATTCCCGTACCCGCGCAGCCGTATGTCTACTGATTCTTCGGGCACCGCCCCGCAAGCAACGGAGTCGCGCGGATATCGTCGTCGTTCCCAGAGCTTTCGACGCACCCTTGTGGTGGTGATCGGCACGCTCGTGGTCGCAACCTCTGGTCTTGCGGTCGCTGGTTCCTTCCAAGGACCGCGCTTGTCGAATGTCACCGTGGCAGCCGCTTCGGCGATCCAACTACCGGGCCAACGACTTGTTCTGCAATCGAACCAAGCGATCGAGTCGGTGAAGTCGGCTGACGTTCGGGTGAAGCCCGAAGTTGCCATCACGGTCCAATCCACCGGAGCCACAATCACCGTGAAGTTCGACACCACGCTTCGTGGTGCCACTGACTACCGTGTCGACGTCGCGGTGACGGGGGCATCCACGGGAATCCGCAGCGAGTTCGTCTACCAATTCACAACACCCGATCTGAGCGTCAGCGTGCTTCAGCGCGATGCCGGCGGCGCCGACCGAGTGCTACAGCGAGCCGTGTCGTCAACAGATACGTTGACCCTGATCGGCTCCCCGCGCATCCAAGAGTTCGCACTGACTTCGGACGGGGTTGCCGCCGTAGTCATCAACGATGCCGACGATGGCCGCGTCGTCCTTGCGCACAACGGTCAGGATCTACAACAAGACGTCCCCACTCCGGGCAGCGGCCAGATACGTGATCTTCGGGCCTCGCCGACGACCGGTCTGCTCGGTTTCGTGTTCTCGTCGGATGACCTCACCGACCCCACCGCGATCGAGTCGCAGCTGTACCTGTATGACCCTTCCGACCCGAACGGATTGCTGCGGCCAGTGACCGGGCTCGACGGCAAGCCGGCGTCAGTGATCGACTGGCGGTTCGTTCCGAACACCGGCTACCTCGTCGCCCAGACCTACGACGAGTCGCTACTTCTGGTGGATGCCGCGGGCAGCGCGCCACCGACCGCACTCGGGCAACATGCCGAAATGCGGGGATTCGTTCCCGGCACAACCGATCTTGTCGTCGCTGATCCCACAGCCGGGAGTCTCATCAACCTGAGCTCCGGCACGACATCCACTCTCAGCCTGCCTCCCGACCGACTCGGCCCGACCTCGTATCCGGGGAAGCTGGTGGCGATGTCACCCGACAGCTATCTCGAGGTGGTCTCGAATCCCACCGGCGTGGGAGATCAGCAACGGTATTCGGTGCTTCGGGTCGATAGCTCGGGCGTGACCGAGCTGTACCGCTCGACGACCGACGGCGCCGTCATCCGTGACATCTGTCTGTCGCCGAACGGACAATACGTTTCGGTGGAGCTACAGGATCCGAGTGGCACGTTCGACGGATACCCGAACGTTCCCTCGTTCACCGGGATCACGACGTACTTCGTCGACGTGACGAGTGGGGACGTTCTCGGAGGGGTTGCCGGGTTCGCGACCTCCTGGTGCGACTGAGCCTCGACGCTGCTGGCAGAATTACCCGAGTGGAATACCTTCAGGCGATCGTCCTCGGCCTCATTCAAGGGCTGACGGAGTTCTTGCCGATCTCCTCCAGCGCCCATTTGCGAATCTTCGGCGACCTCGCGGGCTGGGGCGACCCGGGCGCGACTTTCACTGCGATCACGCAGCTCGGAACCGAGCTCGCGGTGCTGATCTTCTTCCGCAAAGACATCGGCCGCATCATCGGCAAGTGGTTCCGATCGTTCGGGTCCAAGGGCGGGGCGCACTCAGCCGGCCTCCAAAAGGGCGACCCGGATGTGCGGATGGGCTGGATCATCATCATCGGCACCATCCCGATCGTGATCGCCGGCTTCCTGTTGCAAGACACAATTCGCACGACGCTGCGGTCGATGTGGATCATCGCGATCGTGCTCATCGTGTTCGGCATCCTGCTCGGTCTCGCTGATCGCCTCGGACGCCGCACGAAGACCGTCGCCGACGTCACCTACCGTGACGGCATCCTGATTGGTCTGGCGCAAATGCTGGCGCTCGTACCCGGCGTTTCCCGCTCGGGTGCATCGACGAGCATGGGCTTGGTGCTCGGCTACGACCGGCCGTCGGCCGCGCGGTTCTCGTTTCTGCTCGCGGTGCCCGCTGTCTTCGGCTCCGGGCTCTACGAGACTTACACCGCGTTGACCTGCAAGGTCGCCGAGGATGCCACCTGCGGTCAGGGCTACGGCCTGGGCCCGACGGTGGCCGCGACAGTCGTCGCCTTCGTCGTCGGCCTCGCGATCATCGCATTCCTGATGCGCTACATCTCGACCCGGTCGTTCCTGCCGTTCGTGATTTACCGCATCCTGCTCGGCGGAACGCTGATCGCCTTACTCTCGCTCGGCATCCTGAAGTCGTAAACGGAGAACGGACTCAGCCGCGCGCGGAGCCCGGTTCGTCGCGGCCGTTGCGGCGGCGCAGATACTTCTCGAACTCTTCAGCGATCGCGTCACCCGACGCCTCGGGGGAGTCGACGGTGTCCTTCGCCTGCTCGAGCTGCTTGATGTAGGCGGCCATGTCATCGTCGTCTTCGGCCAGCGCGTTGATGCCGGTCTCCCACTCGGTGGCGTCGTCGACGAGCGACCCGCGGTCGACCTCGAGTTCGATGAACTCTTCGAGTTTGTCGATCAAGGCAAGGGTCGCTTTGGGGGAGGGCGAGTTGTGCACGTAGTGCGGAACCGAGGCCCAGATCGCGAGAGTCGGGATGCCAGCTTTCTCGGCGGCGATCCCGAGTACCGACAGGATGCCGACCGGACCTTCGTAGGTCGAGGACTCGAGTTCCCAGAACTCCTGCACGGCGTCGTGGTCGCTGCCGACGAAGACCGAAATCGGACGGGTGTGGGGCACGTCGGCGAGCATCGCTCCGAGGAACACGATCCCCGTCACCCCGGCGGCCTCGATCGCGTCGATGATCTCGCCACTGAATGTCTTCCAGCCGCGTGATGGTTCGGTACCGAGCAGGGTGTGGATGCCGATCCCGTCGACCGGTGCGCTGAGCGTCACGCTCGGCCACTCCAACACGCGCTTGCCGTCCTCGTCGGTGGAGACGGTCGGACGGTTGAACTGGTAGTCGAAGTAGTCTTCGGGCTCGATGTCGAGTCGGGTAACGAGGCCCAGCTGATCGCGCACAGCCCGAACGGCGCCACTGGCAGCCTCGCCCGCGTCATTCCAGCCCTCGAACGCGACAAGCAGAATCGAACCCCCGCGGAACGGGTTGACTGCTCCCGTGTCGGCCATCACACCAGGATAGGCCGCGCCACCCCGCCTAAGCTGGTGCGTCGTGACGCTTGAACCTTCGCGCGCTGTTCCGGCGCCGACCACCGAGGCCTTCCGGCATCCCGCCGCCGTCCTGTGGGACATGGACGGAACGCTGGTCGACACCGAGCCGTACTGGCTTCAGGCCGAAATGGACATGGTGCACGGGGCCGGTGGCGTCTGGACTGCGGAAGACGGCCTGCAACTCGTCGGGTCGGGGCTCGAGCGTTCGGCACTCATCATCCAGTCACGCGGAGTGCAGCTGAGCGTCAGCGAGATCGTCGAAACTCTCACCAACCGGGTGCGCGAGCAGATCGCAGAGCACCTTCCGTGGCGAGCCGGGGCGCGAGAGCTGTTGCTCGAACTGCGCGAGGCCGGCATCCCGACCGCACTGGTCACGATGTCGATTCGCACCATGGCGACCGATGTGGTGGAAAGGCTCGGCTTCGCCGGGTTCGACGTCCTGGTCACGGGGGATGACGTGGAGAACGCCAAGCCGCACCCTGAGCCGTACCTGCGCGCCGCCGAACTACTCGGCGTCGACATCACCGACTGCGTGGCGCTCGAGGATTCCGAACCCGGCACCGCTTCGGCGGTCGCTTCCGGCGCCACGGTATTCGCGCTTCCGCTGCACATCCCACTGCCGCCCAGTGCGGCCTACATCCGACGCGAGACCCTGGTTGGCCTCGATCTCGCCGAACTGTCTCGCGCGGCTGGCCTTGCGAAGAGCCAGTCGTGAACGCGCCGTTTCGCACGGGGGAGCGCGTGCAACTCACGGGACCTCGCGGCCGCCTGAACACGATCACCCTTGAGGTGGGCAAGTCGTTTCAGACCCACCGGGGTTCGATCGATCACGACAATCTGATCGGCCAGCCTGACGGTTCCGTGGTCACCGCGACCAACGGCGATGTCTACCTCGCGTTGCGTCCGCTTCTGTCGGATTTCGTGATGTCGATGCCGCGCGGCGCCGCGATCATCTACCCGAAGGATGCGGCACAGATTCTCGGCCAGGCCGACATCTTCCCCGGCGCGACGGTTGTCGAGGCGGGGGTGGGATCGGGTGCGCTGTCACTCTGGCTCCTCCGCGCCATCGGACCGCAGGGTCGCCTGGTGTCGTTCGAACGTCGGGCAGAGTTCGCCGACATCGCCCGCGCCAACGTCGGCACTTTCCTCGGCGAGATCCCGCAGAACTGGGAGGTCGCGCTCGGCGATCTTTCCGTCGCGCTGCCCGCCCACGGCATCCGGGCGGATCGGGTCGTGCTCGACATGCTCGCGCCGTGGGAGTGCCTACCCGCCGTGAGCGACGCCCTCGTTCCCGGCGGAGTGTTGCTCTGCTACGTGGCGACCGCGACCCAACTCTCTCGGGTCGCTGAAGCCATCCGTGGCACCGGGCTCTACACCCAACCGGATTCCAGCGAGACGATGGTGCGCGGCTGGCACGTCGAAGGCCTCGCCGTGCGCCCCGATCACCGCATGGTCGGACACACCGGTTTCCTGCTGACAGCCCGCAGACTCGCCCCGGGGGCGGTACTTCCGGCACCCGTGCGACGAGCGTCGAAAGCCGAATACGACGATGAGG
>JBDTNW010000043.1:0-8736 GCA_039933575.1 Pseudolysinimonas sp.
ACCTGTTCACCCTCGATCCGGGAGTGCGCGGCCTGCCCGCGAACCTCTGGTCGGGACTCCCTGCCTGATCACCCCAACCGAACCTGATCCCCCCAACCAAAGGAACTCATGAAACTCTTGCGCGTCGGCCCTGTTGGAGCCGAGAAGCCTGCCGCCCTGGTCACTGAAAGCACGTACGTCGACCTGTCAGATGTCGTGGATGACTTCAACGAGGCGTTCTTCGGCAGCGGCGGGCTCGACCGCATCCGTCCGATCGTTGCTGAGCGCGTCGGATCCGGGCCGGCTCTGTCACTCGAGGGCCAGCGCATCGGTGCCCCGTTCACGCGGCCGCACCAGATTCTGTGCATCGGGCTGAACTACAGCGACCACGCTGCCGAAACCGGCGCGGAGGTGCCGAGCGAGCCCATCCTGTTCACCAAATCGCCCAACACCCTGATCGGGCCTAACGACGACGTGCGCATCCCGCGCGGCTCGACGAAGCCCGACTGGGAGGTCGAACTCGGCATCGTCATCAGCAAGCGCACCTCGTACCTCGACTCGGTCGACGAGGCCCGCGACCACGTCGCCGGGTTCACGGTCGTCAACGATGTCAGCGAGCGCGCCTTCCAGATCGAGCGCCTTGGCCAGTGGAGCAAAGGCAAGTCGGCCGAGACGTTCAACCCGGCGGGCCCCTGGCTGGTCACCCCCGACGAGCTCCCCGACCTGCTCAACCTGGGCATGTGGCTCGACATCAACGGCGAGCGCCGACAGACCGGCTCGACCTCGACGATGGTCTTCGATCCCTATTTCATCGTGCACTACCTCAGCCAGTTCCTCGTGCTGGAGCCGGGCGACCTAATCAACACCGGCACCCCGCCCGGGGTCGGCATGGGGATGAAGCCGCAGGTCTGGCTACAACCCGGGGATGTCATGGAACTCGGCATCGACGGCCTCGGCAGTCAGCGGCAGAACGTCATCGCGCCGAGAACGTGACGACGTAAGTGAAAGCGTTCGTCGTCACCGGCCCGAACCAGGCCGGCGTGCAGGAGGTCGAACCTCCCGTCGCCGCACCCGGTGAGGTCGTCGTCGACGTGCACCGTGCCGGAGTGTGCGGCACCGACATCGAGTTCTTCACCGGCGAGATGCAGTACCTCCACGACGGATTCGCCGACTACCCGATGCGTTTGGGCCACGAATGGATGGGAACCGTCACCGCGCTCGGCGACGGCGTCAACCCCCGGTGGCTGGGCCGGCGCGTCACGGGCGACACCATGTTGGGATGCGGGGAGTGTCGCCGTTGCACGTCCGGGTATCAGCACGTCTGCGAAATCCGCTCCGAGATCGGCATTCGGAACGGGCGACCGGGAGCGCTGGCTGAGCAGGTCGCGGTACCCGAGCGCGCCCTGCGCGAGTTACCGGATGGGGTGGATGACGCACTCGGCGCCCTCGTCGAACCCGGCGGCAACGCACTGCGGTCGGTACAGGGCGCGGCACTTCGACCCGGGGATCGTGCCCTTGTGCTCGGACCCGGCACGATCGGCTTGATGGTCGCGATGTTCGCCCGGGCGGCTGGCGCGGAGGTGCACCTGATGGGTCGCGGCGACCGGTCACTCGCCTTCGCCCGCACCCTCGGCTTCGACGGCGTCTGGACCGAAGACGCCCTCCCCGAACTGCCCTGGGATGCGGTCATCGACGCGTCGAATGCCCCGGCACTCCCCGCGAAGGCCCTCGAACTCGTCGAGCCGGGCAAGCGGGTGGTCTACGTCGGACTCGCCGGATCGCAGAGCCTGATCGACACCCGCATCCTGGCGTTGAAAGACGTCACGGCGGTCGGCATCCTGAGTGCCTCACCGGGTCTCAGCGCGACGATCGACGCGTACGCCCGCGGGGATGTCGATCCGCGACCCCTCATCGCAGCCACCGTCGCGCTCGATGACCTGGCCCCGGTGCTTGCTGGTGAACGCCCCGACGGCGCGGGACCTGGCCCAAAGTTTCACATCGCGATCGACTAACGATCGGGATGTCGCTCGGTTTCGCTAGAGCGAAGTTGAGGTTCCCGGACGGCGTGCTGAGATCAGGGCAGCGGCACCTGCGAGAAGCGCGAGCACCCCGAGCGCACCGGGCAGCCACGGAATCTCGGAACCTGTCGCCGCGAGGCTGGCCTGGAGCTCGACGGCGCCGAGGTCGAGACGACCACCTTGCACCCGCGGGAAGCCGGTGCCGCGCTCGTCAAACGGCGCGAACGACGGGTCGAAGGACGGATCTCCCGCGTTGATCGCCGGGCTTCCCGCGTTCGGCAGCCGGGTAAACATCCCGCCGGCACCGCCGTTGTTTTGCAGCGCTCCGAGCAGCGGGTCGGTAGAGAGCTGGTTACCTTCGACATTTGCGGCGAATCCCGGAAGCACGGTGTTCAGGATCGAGTACCGCACTTGAACTTCGCCGCTGTCGCTCGAGAAGGTCTCGAGTGCGAGCCCTGGGCCGGTCGCTTCGAGAATCGAGTTCTCGATTCGGGGGTCTTCGTCGCCAACGTTCGCAATCCTGAGCGCGACCGGGCCACGCAATGTCGAACTCGCGACGTAGACGACACCCGCGCCGTTGATCTGATCGACGTAGAGCGACGCGTCGTCATCACCGCCGTCGTCAAAGGTCGAATTCAAGATGTCGAGTTCGCCTAGGAGGCTAGTGACGCTGAGGGAGAGGCCGCTAATCCCGCCGCCGTCGGTGTCGTCGTTGTTCGAGAACGTCGAACTGTCGAAGAGCACCGTGGCGCCGTCGTTGACTTCTTGGATCTGGAACGCCCCGAACTCGGTGTCATGGTTGCCCGAGAAGATCGAACGGCTCACCGTGAGGCTGGCCGCCAGGTCGATTCGGATCGCCGCGCCCTGGTGGGCGGTGTTGTTAGTAAACGAGCTGTCAGAGATCGTCGCGATGCCAGGGAGCTCCTGGTCCATGTAGACGGCGCCGCCAAACACGGCGCTGTTCAGCGAGAAGGTTGAGCCCGACACTGTCAGCGTCGTCGCAGCGTCGGGATAGGTGAAGATCGCACCACCCACGCCGCTCGCGCTCGTGTTGGAACTCAGCACGCTGTTGGTGACCGCAATGCTCGCAGCGGTGATGAGGTTCAGGAACCCACCGTTGCCGACCGAATCGTTGCGTGCGGCGTCGACTCCGTCGATCACGACAGCTCCGTCGATCGTGTCTGCCCAGATGGCGCCACCACGATCACCGATCGCCTCGTTGTCGTTCATGGTCGTATCACGAATGGTGAGGCTGTCGAGGATCCGGGCGTAAATCGCGCCACCCGAGTCGGAGGCGTCGTTGTTGGTGAACTTCGAGTTACCGGTCGTGCCCGCGCCGTCGATCAGCACATCGGCGAGCGAGTCGAGGTACATCGCGCCACCAACCCCATTCGTCACGTGGTTGTCGTTGAAGACGACGGAACTCAGCGTGAGGTCGGTGTCGGGCGAATCACTCATAGAGAACCCGCCGCCGGCGTTGGCGGCAGAGTTTCCGTCAAAAGTGGTGTCGCTAACCGTTACTGAGGGGCCGTTGACTGAAGCGATGTCGAGACCCCCCGTAATGGTGCCGACGTTGTCTGTAAAAGACGAGCCCCTAACGACGACCGTGCCTTCGGCGCGTTCAATGTAGGCAGCACCGATGTAACTCGACTCACCGGTAACCGTGAGGCCGTCGAACGTCACGTTGCGTGGGTTCTCTCCCGCACCCCAGGCGATCGTGACTCCCGCGCCGGAACCGGCCGGAATGCCCGTGATGGTGATGTCGCGCAGCGTGATGTCCTGATCGGTGTTGCTCAGAATGAACTCAAGCTGGGTGAAGTCAGACACGTCGGCTCGACCGATGGTGACATCCCCTCCACCGTCGATCGTCACGCCGACGGGGATCGTGATCGTGCTTGTCAGGTTGATCGCGGTGATTCCGGCTTGGAAGTCGATGACGTCGCCGCTGCCCGCAGTAGAGAGCGTGTCACGCAAGCTGCCCGCACCACTATCCGCATTGCTCATCACGGTGAGGGTGGACGCCATCGCCGGGGTGGCCACGACTAGCGCGCCGGCGAAGCCGAGGGCAAGGGCCGCGGTGGCGGCAATCAGGCGACGAGAAATGGGCGTTCCTGTCTTATCGGGTAAGCAAGCGCAACGAAAACAGCTGCGACGAAATCTAGCAGAAATCCGAGCCGACACCGGTAGTCACGGTCAATGGGTGTGACGGTGCTGCGCATCAGGAAAATGCTCGTGGCTGTGCGCCACGACGTCATGAGTGTGCAGGTGCCCATGGCGAACTCCCGCAGCAATCGCAACGTCATGCTCGTGATCGTGGTGCCCGTCGTCGTGCCGATGCCAGTGGTCGTGCGTGATCGCCGGGTGAGTGTGTTCGTGGTCGTGCCGCTCGGTCACGTGCAGCCAAATGCCGACAGCCATCAGCACGGTCGCCGCAATGAGCGGGATGGTCACGGGATCCCCGAGGATCACCGCCAGCACGGCTCCGAAGAACGGCGCGACCGAAAAGTAGGCACCGGCGCGCGCTGCACCGACGTGGCGCATCGCGATTCATCGCCGCCACGGTATCCCTCGACAACCTCGCGCCGGTGCTGTCCGGCGAGCGGCCCGACGGTGCCGGTCCCGGCCCGAAGTTCCAGGTCGCGATCGATTAGAACGTCGGATCGCTCAGATGCCCGGACCGCCGAAGCGATCCGGGCATCTGGTTGCACATGGGGTTCAGCACTGGGCGTTGCGCGGCTCCGAGGTCGCCCAAGCGCCGTTCACCTTCGCGGCGACAACGATCGTCTCCACGCCTCGCCCGTCCAAAGCCTGACAATAGGTCGCCGGTGCGAGGTGGTACCACCGGCCGGCCTGGATCGTGCCAGTGATCGAGTTCGTGTCCATCAATTGATAGGCGGTGCCGTCGACTTCGCGGATCTGAGTCACCACCGTAATAGTTCCTCCACGAGTGCAGTTGAACCAGACATCCGCGCCTGTCACGTACCCGTTGAGCGTTTGCTCAAATGGGTCCGCCCAGACGACGGGCTTGTAGACCTTTGCGTAACAGCCGCCCGCCGTCGCTGCCGGTGCCGCAGAGGCGCCAGCGACCGGCAGGGCCACGAGCGCGGCGATCGTCGCCAGAGTGGCGATGGTTTTGGTGATCTTGTTCACGAGAGCTGCTCCTTAGTTTCGATGAAATGGGTGTCATCGAAGCCGCGGCCGGCCAGGGCCCTTCCAGCGACCGCTACTTCGTGACAACCAGTTAGAGCCGCGGCCGCACCGGAAGGTTCCCGCTTCGTGCCTTTTCCAGGCGGGTCGTGCCGACTCGCCCAGATCTACGCCGCGGGCGGCACGAGGTGCTCGCTGAAGAACGCGTCGATCCGCCGCCAGGCGTCCGCTGCCGCGTCGGGATTCGGGCGGAACCCCGACACGCGCGCGAACGGGCGGAATAGCACCGGTCCGTTGACCTGGGTGTTCATGAACTGGTGCCCGGCGCCCGGGTATTCCTTGAGGTCGTGCGGGATGCCGTGGCGCGTGAGGACGGTCTCCAGTTTCGCGGTAGCGCCCTTGAGAACGCGATCGCGTCCGCCGTAGCTGCCGACGATCGGGCAGGCGTGCTCGAGCGCGGCATCCAGATCTTGCGGGAGCAGGCCGTAGTTGCTCGCCGCCGCGTCGAAGCCGTGGTCGGCCGCGGTCATCAGCGCGAAGCCGCCCCCCATACAGAATCCCAAGACGCCGGCCGAACCGTTGGCGTCCGGGCGATCAAGCAGCAGCGCGCGCGCCGATTCGATGTCGGCGAATGCCCGTCCGGTACCCTCCCGAAGCGCGCGCGTCGTCGCTATGAGGCATCTGCGCGCGCCGCCCATCGAATAGAGGTCGGGCATCAGGGTCAGGTAGCCGAGGCTTGCGAGTTTCGCGACCTGAAGCCGCATCTGCTCGTCGGCGCCGAACGCCTCGTGTATGACGACGACGGCCGAAAAAGGTCCCGGCCCGTCAGGCACTCCGAGTACCCCGCGCAGCGCGGGGCTCGCGCCCTCGGCACGACGAGGAATGTGGATGTCGCGAAGCTGCGCTGGTGAGACGGCCATGAGGCGAGTCAATCACCCGCGGCACGCTTAGTGATCGTGACGGTGATGCGCGTCCGGGAAATGCTCGTGAGAGTGCGTGACAACCTCGTGCGTGTGCGTGTGTCGGTGGCTGACCCCAGCGGCGACCGGCGTGCCGTGTTCGTGATCGTGGTGACCGTCGTCGTGATGGTGTACATGGTCGTGCGTGGTCGCCTCATGGGCGTGCTCGTGGGCGTGTCGCTCGGTCACGTGCAGCCAGACACCGACGCCCATCAGCACGGTCGCAACGACGAGCGGGATCGTCACGGCGTCCCCGAGCGTTACCGCGAGCACAGCGCCGAAGAACGGGGCGATCGAGAAGTAGGCGCCCGCTCGTGCAGTTCCGACGTGACGCATTGCGACGATGAAAAGCGCCAGACTGACGCCGTAGGCCACCAATCCGGCACCCATCGATGCTGCGATCGCCCAGACAGGCGGGAGCGTCGCGCCGAGCAGAAAGGCGATCGCGAGGTTTACGGGACCCGCAACTCCCCCCTTGACGGCGGCCAACCAGGTGGCATCCGTGAGGGCGATCTTCCGGGTCAGATTGTTGTCGATGGCCCAGCAAACGCAGGCACCCACGATCGCAATCGACGGCCCAACCGAGCCAAGTTGCACGTCGGCGGGAACCGAGAGCACGACCGCACCGGCGACGATCGCCGCCATGCCCAGCGCGATCCGGCGGTCAACGTTCTCGCGAAACACCACCCAGGCGATCACCGCAGTTGCAACCGCCTCGGCGTTCAGCAGCAACGACGCTCCGGATGCCGGCATCCCACTTAGCCCGAACATCAGCAGAACGGGGCCGCCGATACCGCCGAAGAGAATCGCCCCGACTAGCGATGGCACTTCGCGCCGCGTGAGGCGAACAGGCTGCGCCCCGCGAATCAGCCGGTACAGCCCCAACCCGAGCCCCGATCCGGAATACAGGAGACCGGCGAGCAACCAGGGCGACACCTCGCCGAGCAGCAGTTTCGCGATCGGTGTCCCGGCGCCAAACAGCAGTGCCGACAGGAAGCCGGCCTGAACCCCGGGATTGCTCAGCGCGCCGAATCTCACGACACCAGCATCCGCTCGAGATCCGCGAGGAGCGACTCGACGCGCATCCGGATGTCGTCGCGGATCACCCGCACCTCGTCGATTCCGAGCCCTGCAGGGTCGGCGAGCTCCCAGTCCTCGTAGCGCTTGCCCGGGAAGATCGGGCAGGTGTCACCACATCCCATCGTGATGACGACGTCGGAGGCGCGCACGTCATCCGTCGCCAGAAGTGCGGGACTCTCTCCGGCGATGTCAATTCCCTCCTCGGCCATCGCCGCGACAGCAACGGGGTTGAGGGATGCCGCGGGCTCCGACCCAGCAGACAGAACGCGCACCCGGTCCCCGGCAAGCGAGCGCAAGAAGCCAGCGGCCATCTGGGAGCGGCCCGCGTTGTGCACGCAGACAAACAGAACGGTGGGGGTCATAGCTCTCACAGTCAAACAGGGCGGGCGCCCGGCCGCCAACGCGCGACGGCCGGACGGTCAACTCAGCAGCAGCGCGGCTCGCAGAGTTCTTCCGACCCGGGCGGGCAGGCGATTTGATCGCAGCACTCACTCATAGCGTTCTCCCTTCCATCGACGTGTGTCGATGTAGTGAGGGTGTCTTAAACATCGATGGTTGTCAATATATGAGAGGATGTCGCCATGCCTCTCGCCACTGCGCCCGCCATCGAGTTGATCCCGCTGCGCGATCTCGCCGCGTGCTGCGCCCCGCTCACTCGCGAGGCGATCAGCACTCACAACGCCGACAGCCTCGGCCGCTCGCTCAAGGCACTCGCCGACCCGACACGGCTGCGCATCCTCTCGATGGTCGCCGCTCATGACGACGCCGAAGCGTGTGTCTGCGACCTCACCGACCCGCTCGACGTCGCGCAGCCGACGGTCTCGCACCACCTCAAAGTGCTCGTCGACGCCGGGTTTCTGACCCGCAGCAAGCGGGGAACCTGGGCGTACTACCGGCTCGTCCCCGGCTCGCTCGACACCGTCTCGAGTCTGCTCGCCTCGGTGTGAAGCGGCGTGTGAGGCGTCGTCGCTAGGCTTGAGATATGGATCCCATCACCGCCGGAGTAGCGAGCCTGATCGGGCTCATCGTCTTCATCGTCACGCTCGTGTCGATCGTCAAGAACCCAAATCACGGTGGGGTCGGCAAGTTCGTCTGGATCCTCGTGGCGCTGTTCCTGAACATCCTCGGCTCGATCCTCTGGCTCATCTTCGGTCGCGGGCGCGTGCCGAAGCGGTAGCTTCGCCCGCTATCTCTGAAGCCAGACCTACCTCTGGAGCCAGGCCAACACGGCGAGAACCCGCCGGTGATCGATGCCGGAGTCCTCGAGGCCGAGCTTGCCGAAGATCGCGGTGACGTTCTTCTCCACCGCGCCGACCCCGATGAACAGGGCCTCCGCGACGGCGACGTTGCTGCGCCCCTCCGCCATCAACTGCAGTACCTCTCGCTCACGCGGGGTCAGAGTCGCCAGCGGATCGTGGCGCCGCCCGATCAGTTGCGCGACGACCTCGGGGTCGAGCACCGTGCCCCCGTCGGCGATGCGATCGATTGCGTCGACCAACTCGGCGAGCGAGGCGACGCGATCCTTCAGCAGGTACCCGACTCCCCCGCTGCCG
>JBDTNW010000044.1:0-8511 GCA_039933575.1 Pseudolysinimonas sp.
CTCGGCGAGCGAGGCGACGCGATCCTTCAGCAGGTACCCGACTCCCCCGCTGCCGCTGCCGAGCAACTCCTGCGCGTAGGCGACCTCGACGTACTGCGACAGCAACAGGATGCCGGTGCCCGGCACGAGCGACCGCAACCGGATGGCGGCGCGCACGCCCTCATCCCGAAACGTCGGTGGCATCCGCACGTCGAGCACCGCGAGGTCCGGGGCGAGAGTCTCGACTTCGGCGAGGAGGGCGTCGGCATCCCCATAGGAGCCGACGACCTCGTGCCCCGCCTCGACCAGCACGCGCACCAACCCTTCGCGCAGCAACACCGAGTCGTCGGCTACCACCACCGTCAACCCATCCACGTGCGCCCCCCAGTCGGTATCTGGGCTTCCCAGGACCGGAGGCTTTCGGGAGAAAGACTATCGACCAGTCGCTTGTCTGCCCAGGCAACATTACGGCTACGAGATTCCGACACGAGACGTCTAGGAAACCTTGACGAGGTGTTGGGTGTCGATGGAATACACCTCGTCGGCGAGGTCGCTAACTTCGCTCTCGTAATGGCTGGTGAAGACCAGCGTGCCACCGCCTTTCAGATGACCACGCAGGACGCTCGTGGCGCGGGCCCTACTCGAGGTATCAAGCGCGTTGAAAGGCTCGTCAAGGATCAGCACATCGGGCCGTTCCATCACGGCCTGAATGAGCGAAAGCTTCTGCTTCATCCCCATCGAATATGCCCTGACCTTCGTCTTGCGTCCACGCTCGAGGCCGAAGTCGTCCATCGTCGCGCCAATCTCGACGTCACCCACGCGGTTACGAATGCGTGCGAGTTCTCGGAGGTTGTCTTCGCCCGTGAGCCCCGGCAAGTAGGCCGGCCCATCGATCGACACCCCGAAGCGGTCGGGGAAGGTTCGCGATGCTGAGAGGTATTTCGGATCAATGACCACCCGCCCGGAGCTGGGCAGCAGCAACTTGCACATGAGTTTCAACAACACCGACTTGCCGGAACCGTTCGGCCCCGTGATGGCGTACGAGCGACCTGCTTCAATCGCCAAGGTGACGTCGCGTAGCACCCGCCGACCCTTGAAGGTCTTGCTGACATCGGAAAGGAGAATCTCGGTCATTGCGGAACGCCTTTGGTCGACGGGATGGCGGGAAACTCGAGGGAAGACACGATCGCGATGGTAATAGCGAGGGCCTCGCACGCGATGACCAGCAGCGAGCTCGCGAGGATTGCGCCGAAGCCGAGCTGGGTTCTGGCGAGCGCCCCGGCCGTTAGAGGGTTCCACGGCCACGTCGCCAGCGGGACTGCCGCCCCCACGGCGAGAACAGCCGCCACCGCAAGCTTTGCTAGTGCGGGAGCGCGTGAGCGCGTGATCGCGAACGCAAGCGTCAAACACAGGATCATCTGCAGCGGAAGGTTCACGCACAGCTGGTAGAACTCGACCCCGGTATGCGGCCCTCGGGCACGAATGGCAGTGAGACCGAGGATGAGAATGACCCAGACCCCAACGATCGTTACAAGCCTTCGCGCGTCCCGCGAGAGCTCAGCCGCAAGCCATCGGGGTCGCGATCCGTGCCGCATCAGCCTAAGCCAGAGCATGCCCCGTCCATGACCAGCGCTCGCCATCGCCAGTGCAATCGGGCAGACCCCGGCTACGAAAATCCAGGTTAGATCGTTCAGTGGCATGCCGTTTGGCCCTCCAAGCGCGGTCGAGCCACCATCACTGCTGCCGGGAGCGATCAGGGTGGCGAGGACGACCACCAGGCCTGTGACGGCTGACAGCAAAAGCAGATATCTCGGGTTCATGCGACTCCGCGGCGACGGTCGATCAGCGTCACTCCCAGCAGGAGGAGTGCGACCAGCACGGCGACGACGGTGAAGCCGATCATCGCATTCCCCGGACTCTCGAGGACGTTGCGAAGGTCGAGCACCGCGCGGGCGTTCAGACCTCCGATTCGAGGCAGGAGATCGGCCCCGGAAAGAATCACCCAGAGGCAGACCATGCCGCCGACGATCGCGGCTGGCGTTTTGCCACCGATGAAAGTTACCGCGGCAACCGTGACCATGGCAAAGGCAAAGAAGACCAAGTACAGGGTCGCCTGCCCGAGGAGCGCAAAAACCGGGGTCACGCCGTCTTCCCGAAGCGCACTAGTGACGGTGTTCGGCGCTGCGGTCGCAACCAAGGCTGAGCCAACTGAGCAGATCGCGATCAAAGTTGTCGCCGTCAACGACACGATAAGGAAGATTCGGACCCCATCGAAGGTCGTCCGTAGGACGGCTGCAAGGCGTGAGCCGGCTCTCACCAACCACGCCGCGCGAAGCCAGGCGCGCCCGCGAGAGACGGCGAACACCGTCCACGCCGGCAGCAAGACGAATCCGACGAGATAGGGGCTGAACACGAGTTCCACAACGAGATCCCAGAAACTTGTCGGCTCCCCGGCGAGAGTCTGGCCCCAGAACCACCTTTGGTACAGCGCGTATCCGACGACAAGACCGAGAACCGCGACGACCAAGGGTTCACGGACGACTTTCAGAACTACGACGACGGCTGTCAAGTGAGGCGCTCTAGCGCTTGAACGCCGCCGAGCCCAAACCGCCCTAGAAGAAGGACTCCGCTCGACAGCAACACCAGGGCGATCAACGGCGTCACCAACGAACCCTGCGCCAGCCCAAACGGGAACACCAAATAGACGAGCCCGTACTCCGGGTGCCCTAGGAGGCTTACTACAAGACTCTCCCCGAAATAGGTCGCGAAGGGGACGAGGAGCGCTACAAAACGATTGGGGATCGCGAAAAGGCTCAAGCTGCCGAGGGCTGCACAGAGAGCAGCATTGAGACCCACCCAGATCGAGTACACCAGGCCGAAAAGCGGCGGGGCGACCGCATAGAGCTGGGTGAACGTTGCGTAGCTCCCCGCAGCGGCCTGAGCCTCCGCCGCCGTCAGCTCGTAGATCTCGGGCGAAACGATCGTCGTTCCTGGCACGTACCCCAGCGCGACGATTAGCACGAACGGGACAGCCGCCAAGGCAAAGAACGGAGCAAACGCCGCCATCCCTGACGCCACGACCTTGGTTCCGATGTAAGGGATCAGGTCGGTTCTCACTCTGACGTTAA
This sequence comes from Pseudolysinimonas sp., assembly GCA_039933575.1. Taxonomy (GTDB): domain Bacteria; phylum Actinomycetota; class Actinomycetes; order Actinomycetales; family Microbacteriaceae; genus Pseudolysinimonas_A. The sequence goes on from JBDTNW010000044.1 coordinate 3,108, forward strand.
CGATGAAGCGGTGGCTCACCTCGGCGAACAGGCGCCCACACCCCAGTGCGACCGCCAAGATTGGAAACACCAGGATCAGCGGTGTGGTCGTGATCCGACCGTAGAGCTCAAGCGTTGAGCGGAACGCCCCGCCATCAACCAACGCCGCGCCGAGGGCCGGTGAGCCGACGACGATCATAACTGTGAGCGATATCCAAAGCGGGGTGATAACCTCGCGAACCGAGCGCGCACATTTCGTCGGCAAAGTGCGGGCGCCGCGATACCTGACGCCCGCACCCGCCTCGCCGTTTAGCGGCTGCGCCACGACCCGATGACTTGCACACTCACTGAATTGAAGCTGCCGATCCGGAGTTGCGCGACCATACCGCTGCCGCCCCCACCGTAGCTGTTCTGCAGGGTACTCGACTGGCCATCGTTCAGGCCGAAGACCTTCGTGCCACCCCCGCAGTACAAGCCGAACAGACTGCACATCTGGGCGTCAACCGTATACGTGGACCCGACCGAGGTGATGTGGATGTTTCCAGCGAGACCGGTCGTGGCCTTGGTCTGGCTCGCAGTATTGCCTGCGACCTGCGCGACCGGGAGGGTGAGGTTGAAAGCCACATACGAGTTCCCTGCCCAGGCCACACCACCGACCCCCACGAGACCTGCGACCACTACCGAAACGGCCAGAATGCGGCTCAACCTGATCTTCAAGCGCGACGAATTTTCCATTTCTGATCTCCTCTTTCCTGATCCGCGGCTGCGGCCATCGCCACGTTAGCTCGCTATTTCTCCTTTGTCATGTCGGCTCTTTCATGGACATCTCGCCTGGGGATGTGCCGAATTACCGCGACGTTCAAGATGAAACAGCTAACGCAAAAATGGGGTCGAGTATTTGGGCTCTCACTCCACCCCAGGAATGGGGAGGTGCGCGGTCAGCACCGTCGGTCCACCCGCGGGGCTCAACAGGTTGAGGGTTCCGCCGAGTCCGCGCACCCGCTCCTTGAGGCCGGCGATACCGTGGTCCGCCTTCACCTTCGCCCCGCCCTTACCATCGTCGGTGACTTCAATGTCGAGCCAGGTCGCATCCGACTCTGACCCGGCACCCGCAACCTGTCGCAGCGAAAGCCGCAGGTCGATCGCCGTCGACCCGCTGTGCTTCACCGCATTAGTGAGTCCTTCGGCGGCGATGAAATACGCGTTGCGTTCGAGCTCAATCGGGAGATCGGTACCCTGCGGCAGCGTCGAAACCACCCGCACCGTCACCGCACTGCGCACCGCGAGCGACTCGAGCGCCGCGACCAGGCCGCGGTCGAGCAGGATCGGCGGCGCGAATCCACGCGACAGCGCACGCAGCTCCTCGAGGGCATCCCGCGATTGCTGCGTGGCTTCCGCGATTAGCTTGCGGGCGGCATCCGGATCGGTGTCGAGCTGGCGTTCGGCCGCCGCGAGGTCCATCTGCATCCGTACGAGACGCTGCTGCGGACCATCGTGGATGTCGCGCTCAAGCCGGCGAAGCGCGGTGCCTTCCGCTGCGACGGCCGCTGTGCGGGACTCCGACAGATCCGCAACCTCACGCTCGAGCGCTTCGGTGCGGAACGCGCCGAGCATCCCGTTCGCAACGCCCCAGTGCATCCAGGTCAGCCCGCGAAGAACGAGCGGCAACGTCACGATGAAGACCACACCCAAGACCAGATACAGCAAGATGTCGGCGCTCCGGCCATCGACCTGCGTGCCATTGCGCAGCCAGACGTCAACAAACCACTGGGTGAGATAGAAGTTGCGATCGTGGTCGGGGATGAACGGGACCCAGATCCACGCCGTCACTCCGCCGAGCGCGGTCGCGAACCAGGTGACCGCGATCGAGAACGAGAACGTCGCGACGATGAAGTTCACGATCGTCGTCCAAACCAGGTAGAGCCAGTAGTGAGCATTGGCGAACAACGCGCGCAACCAGGCGAAGAAGCCGGTCTTCGCGGTGCGGTCGTGCCAGTCGGGGAGGCGGATCGCCGGGCGCCCGATCCAGCGCAGCAGTGCGAGATCCAGTGTGCCCGAGATCCGCGCGAGGTAAAGCGCGCCGACCAGGAACACGATTCCCAAGAAGAAGGTCGCGATCGTGCCCGCGGCCGCAGAGACCAAGCCGACCGAGAGTCCGAAGGTGACGCAGGCGATCGGGAAGGCGATCAGCAAGTACGCCAGATCTTTGGGCAGCCCGGCCCAGAGCCGCCAGTAGAGCGGAAGGGTGCGGGGTGGCGTGAGGGTGGTCATGGTCAGGCTCCATTGTCCGGTGCAGAAGGGGTCCCGTGATCGGGATGTCTCCAGCGTCGCGAAAGAACGTTCGGCCCGGCATGGTGCACGCATCCCGAACGCGGTGGGGCTAACCCCCGCAACTGGCACGCGCTGACGCACAGGATGAGGCCAGCCTCACAGCGGTGCCCGGAAAGGAGCGGTCAGTCGTGAGTGGGACGACGACGACGCAGGACCATCAGCAGGATGCCGGCGGCGAGAGCCGTTGCCCCCAGGGCCGCGGCCGGGAGAGCCGACTCGGAGCCCGTCGCCGCGAGGGATGGACGCGGTGGCGGTGGCGGTGGCGGTGGCGCCGCCGGGGCGAAGCGCAAGATGACGAGGCCATCGGAACCGGCGGGCGCTGCGCCCGAGGTGTTGACGTCCGCGCCGGTGCCCGCGAAGGCCTCCGTTACGGCCGGGTCGCTGTCCAGGTTGGATGTGCCGCCGCGACCGTAGACCTCGCCGCCGTCGGCAGCGGCGGGAAAGAGCGTGGCATCGACTAGCGGAAACGTGGAGAGGGCGTAGCCCGGGCCGGGGAAGCAGGTGGCCCCGGAGCCGGTCGAGACGCCCGCGGCGCCGTTACCCGGGACCATCAGCCAGACCGTGTCGGAGCAGCTCGTCGTGCCGCTGGCGACACCACCGCCCGCCGTGTCTGAGTTCACACTCGTGGCGCCGCCGCCTGTGATAGATTCGCCGGTTGACTGAGCGGACGTGCCTCCCGTGCCGACGATGATGGAGACATCGGCGCCGAGCGTGACACTGTCGACGTAGACGACCGCACCGCCATTACCCGCGTACTGAAGGTCGAGAACCCCGTCGTACAGGGAGCCGCTGCCGGCGCCGATCAGCACGGCTGAAAGCTTCGTAATCCCGGGAGGCGGCGTGAATGAGCCGTCGGAGGTAAAGCGCACCTCGCACACATTGTCGGCGACGAGAGTCGCGGCGGGAACCGTCGTCGGGCAGGTGCCGATGAACGCGAACGCGGGGGTCGCGATGCCAGCGACGAGGCCACCAGTTCCGATGCCGACAGCACCCACGGCGGCGAGTCCTCTGACCAGCTGACGACGCGACACGGGTGCTCCTCGATCCGGTTAGACAGCTGGGGTCGACCTGTCTGCCCCGAGGATAGCACCGGGGCCGATCAGAACTCGATCGTGCGGTCCAGTCGTGCCTGGATTCCCGCGGCGACCTCGAGACGACGCGGTTTGCCGGTCTGGGTTCGAGGGACGACCGCGATCCGCTCGAGAACGCGGGGGGTCGCGTCTCCGAGCTCACGACGGAGGAAGGCCCGCAGCCCGGTCAGATCGACCCCCGGATCGGTGACCGCTGCGAGCGCGACAACCGAGACGCCGCGGGCGTCCTCCACCCCGACAGCCACGGCGTCGCGCACGCCGGGGAACCGGAGTGCGGCCTGCTCGATGCGGTCGGGATCGGTCTTGATTCCGGCGGCGTTGATGAGTTCGTCACGACGCCCGACGATGATCAGGTGCCCGTCGACAATGCGGCCAACGTCACCCGGGTAAAACCAGCCTTCGCGAAAGGAGTCGTCGCGACCATCCACCCGGAATGCCCCCGCGGCCTGTCGCGGACGACGCACCCGCACGAGCCCCTCGACGCCCACGGGAAGCGCCGCGCCGTCCAGGCCAGCCGCCTCGATCGTCGCGAACGGCAGAATCGCCCCTACATCACCCGGAGCGATCGGCTCCCCACGTCGCAGCGTGACGCCGCCCACCTCGGTTGAACCGTAGATGATCTCGATCTCGACGCCGAACCGCGCCGTGAGTCGCGCCGCGAGCGAGTCGGGCAGCAGGCCGCCGACCGACTGCACGACGCGCAGCGCCGGCAGATCCTGCCCCGCGCGATCGGCCGCGCTCAGCAGATCGGAGAGCTGCGCGGGCGAGCCGTGCACGAGCGGCGCTCCCGTCTGGGCGAGCACGGCGACGTTCTCCGCTGCCGTGCCGGCGACCAAATACGGGATGCCTCCCTCGACCGCAGCAAAGAAGGTGGCCGACCCGCTGACCGCGCCAATCCCGAGCGACGTGAGGAACGCGCCCGACGGCATCCAGAACTCCCGGCCGCGCTCGACGCGCTCGCGCAGATCGGCGACCGCAAACGGGATCCCCTTGGGGGACCCGGTCGTTCCGCTTGAGAACACTATGCGCGCGAGTTCGTCGTCGATCCAGGCGTACGGGATGACGGCATCCGGATCGAGTTCGGCGGCGCGACCGAGCCACGCGTCGTCGACGTGCACGAGCCGCTCAGGCGGGAAGCCGGGTCGTTCGGTCGAGCCGATGACGAGGTCGAGCACGCGCGCCAGTTCGGCACCGTCGCCCGCTGGGACAATCGCACCGATCGCCCCGCGCAACCAGAGCGCGATCACGAAAACCGGTTGCAACACCCCGGGAAGGGCGACGCCCACGACCACTCCGGGATCGACGCCGTGGGTGGCGAGCAGCGCCGCGCAGCGCAGCGCAGAATCCCAGAACTCCGAGACCGACAGCCTGGTCGACGCAGAGATGACGGCGTCAGCGTCCGGCTCGCGATCGAGGCGGGCGCGCAGTCCGGCGATCGGATCGAAGGAGACCACGCTAGCAATCCCCGTACGGGCCGTATGTCCAGGTTCCGTCGACCATCGTCGCGTGAACAGGCATGTCGCGCAGATTATCGGGGTCGAACGGGTCGCGGTCGACGATCACGAGATCGCCGTCCCGTGCCGCCGCCGATGCGCGGAGAGCCTCAAGTGTCGAGATCGCCTGGTCGGGATGCCACGGCTCGCGCCCGTCGCGGGTCCGCGTCACTGCGGCAGCCATTGTTACCCACGGATCAAGTGGTGCGACCGGAGCGTCGGAGCCGAACGACAACTCGGCGCCAGCCTCAAGCAGGGATCGATAGGCAAACGACCGCCCGGTGCGTCCGGCCCAATAGCGGTCGGCAACGTCGCGGTCATCCATCGCATGTTCGGGTTGAACGCTCGCCCGGACGCCGAGCTGGGCGAAGCGCGGCAGGTCGGCATCCTCGATCAGTTGCACGTGCTCGATGCTTCCGCCGACCCTCAACTCTTCGAAGACGTCGAGCGCCTCCGTGACCGCCCGGTCACCAATCGCATGGATGGCGGGGCTGAGCCCACGAGCGACTC
>JBDTNW010000045.1:0-8433 GCA_039933575.1 Pseudolysinimonas sp.
CTCGTTCGCGGGGTCGATCTCCGGCTACCGCGAAGGCGAGGTGTACTTTCCCGGGTCGCCTCTTTTAGTCGTAGAGGGCACCTTCGCCGAAGCGGTCATGCTCGAGACGCTCGCGCTCAGCATCCTGAACTATGACTCGGCTGTCGCCTCGGCCGCCGCGCGCATGGTCGCCGCCGCCGACGGCCGACCGCTCGCCGAGATGGGGTCGCGGCGCACCGGCGAACATTCGGCCGTCGCCGCCGCGCGGGCTGCCTACATCGCCGGATTCGCGGCGACCTCGAACCTCGAGGCGGGGCGCACCTGGGGCATCCCGACGATGGGAACCGCCGCTCACGCCTTCACCCTGCTGCACGACTCCGAAGAGGAAGCGTTTCGGGCACAGGTGTCCGCGATGGGACCCGGGACGACGCTGCTCGTGGACACGTATGACATCGAGGAGGGGATCGAGACGGCGATTCGAGTGGCGGGTACCTCGCTTGGTGCGATCCGCATCGACTCGGGCGACCTGCCGGTGGTCGTCGCCCAAGCCCGCGCACAACTCGACTCGCTCGGCGCCACCGCCACTCGCATCACGGTCACCAACGACCTCGACGAATACACGATCGCGGCCCTTCGTGCGGCGCCGGTGGATTCCTACGGCGTCGGTACCTCGCTCGTCACGGGCTCAGGATCGCCCGCCTCCGGCATGGTCTACAAGTTGGTCGCGCATCAGTCAGCCGGGCGCGACTGGATTCCCGTGGGCAAGTTGTCGGACGGCAAAGCGACGGTCGCCGGCCGGAAGGTCGCCGTGCGGTCGCTCGCGAAAGGCGTCGCCGTCGAAGAAACGATCTACGTCGAAGAACCGGAATCTCTGCCCAAACCCGGACGCGAGTTGCTCGTCAACCTGATCACCGACGGCGTCGCCGCCCCGCAGTGGTCGGGTGCAGGCGGGGTCGCGCTCGCGCGCGAACACCACGCCGCCGCGATCGAAGAGTTGCCCCTCGCGGCGTTTGGTCTCTCGCGGGGCGACCCCGTCATCCCGACCGTCTACGTCTGAGGGTTCCTTCGTTCCGTCCTGCGTTCGCATTCCTGCGTTCGCGCGCGCCAATTGGTCCACCTCAAGGTCGCGGAAGTACCACTTTCGACGCCTGAACGACCCTCACCAGGGCACCCCGGTCTGCAAGCCGGCTCCTCAGCCGCCCCACGAGGTCGAACGGATGCTCGTAGAGATCAGCTTTGGCGATCTGCACGAGTTCCCACCCTTCGCGGCGGGCGAGATCGACGCGACCAAGGTCTCGTGCGTATTGGGTCGCCGAACGATGGCCGGCGCCCTGGTAATCGAGCCCGAGGCGGCATCCTGGCCAAGCCAGATCGAACATGAGCAGGGGCGATACGCGCAGATTCGGTACGGGCTCGGGGAGGCCTGCGCTCACGGCGAGGACGCGCACGTGAGACTCCGGTCGTGACAAGGGACCGACCCGCACGACGTCGAGAGCGGCGCGCAGTCGCGGGCCACCGACTCTTCGGCAGAGTGCAAGTGCGCGGGCCAACTCCTCGCGATTGGTCCGCGCGTCGGTTCGTCCGAAAGGCGGCGTGACGAAGAAGTCGCCTACCGCGACCAAGTCTGCGAAATCGAGGACTCCGGCGAGATCCACCCACGTACTGGCCGGTGACAGCACCCGAAACCCCTCATGATCGACGACCTCGACGGTGCCGTCGGCATATTGGGTGCCGCGAACACCACGCCCGAGGACGCGCGCTGTGTCATGCGGCGTGACCACATCGACGCCGACCCTGATCGCTGCCGCTGGCACCGGGGCGCCCCACAGTTGCGCCGCAGTCAGCGAGGCGAAGGCAGCATCCGGTCGCATCTTCGCGGCATAAGCCCGACACCACCCGACCACGTCGGTCGGCTCAACGCGCGACCGAACGCCGTGGAACGGGGCTGCCAAACGTGGGGAGCGCATTGCGCCCGGCCCGAAACCGGCTGCCCGCGCGCGACGAACGGTGAACGAATTGCCGAGCTCCATCCGCCGATTCTGAAGTCGTGGACACCCGCCTCAGGAGGTCAAGCGACTCGGGGGTGGATTTCGGTCCGGATGAGACCCTGAGGTGGACCGATTGTCGCGCGCGAAGCCTGTGGCGAGCGCGAGCGCGCGACCCAACCGCGAGCGCGCGACCCGACCGCGAGCGCGACCGCGACTGGAGGCCTCAGCCCTTCAGTCGCTCGTAGACCTTCTTGCAGTCAGGGCAGACCGGGAACTTCTCGGGGTCGCGACCCGGGATCCACTTCTTGCCGCAGAGGGCGATGACCGGCTTGCCCGAGACCGCCGACTGGAGGATCTTCTCCTTCTGCACATAGTGCGCGAAGCGGTCGTGATCTCCGTCTTCGAGTTGCGAATCCTCGAGGAGCTTTTCGAGCTCCCGGTCGAGGGTGTCGGTTCCTCCCCCGACAGTGTCGGGTCCGCGATCCTGGTCGGCCATGTTCCCAGGGTACGGCTGGAAGGTCAGTGTTGGGTGGCGAACTCGAGCAACTCGGGAGCGCGACGGTCGAACGTCGCGCCACCGACCCGGATGCCGACGACCATCACGAGCAATCCCGCCAGGCAGCCGGCAAGCAGCGACACCCAGTTCCACGGGCCGGGCACCCGGTTGACGTAGAACACGCACGCCGCGATCGCCGGAGCTGCCACCAGGAAGGTGAGCAGGATCGACCCCACCTGAACACCCCCACCCGAAACCCCAGGCACCTGCGGCTGCAAGAACGGATCGTCGCCAGGCCGAGTCGCCGGGTACGGGAAACGCGCCGAAAACAGACTCGATATCCCGATGCCGCCCAGCAGCACGGCGGCCGACATTCCGAAGATCGCTGGCGCCATGAACACGTTCCCGGTCGCCCAGGTGGTGAGCGCGGTGCCCACGACGACGACGGGGGCGCCGACCGCGAGAGTCGGCAGCATCCGCCCGATGCGGTCATCGACGCCGCGGGTCTGCGCGGCCAGGTGCGCCCACACCGCGGTCGAGTCGTAGGCGACATCGTTGTGCAGCGTCGACCAGGTGAGCAGCATCACGACCAGCGGGAGCGGCACCAGCACTGAGATGCCCCACGGGATGCCGCCGATATACATCGCGAGAAGGGTCACCACCGGCACCACCGGAAGCACGAGGAAGACGACACGGTATCGGGGATCGCGTGCCCAGTAGATGAAGCTGCGCGCGGCGACGGCGCCGAGTGGAGTTGACGGAAGCACCCGGAAGCGTCCGGGCACCAGCGCAGCGCGTTCGCGCTGGATGCGGCGGGTCGGGCGCAACGCATAGACGAGGGTCGCGAACCAGACGCCGGCGAGCACGGCGATCACCAGCACCGCGATCCCGAAGTCTTGCTGCGCAAGGTCAGCGCGACCTTCTGATTGGTGCAAAGGTGCGCGCCAGAGGGCACCGATCGGGGTGCCGTCGAGCGCCTCCGATATCCGCGGGTCCCGGAGGGGGGCGAGTGCCAACACCACAGAAAGAGTGACGTGCCACCACGAACCCGGCAGGTGTTCGGCAATCACCGGCGCGAGCTGAGCCACCAGAAGCACGAACCCGGCAAGCAGCAGCGCGGCCGCGACGACCCGCACGAGCACGCTCGCCGCGGGGCGGTGTCGCAGTGCCGACCCGACGACGACTCCGAGCAGCGCGGCAAACACTCCCTCGACGATGATGAGCGGGATGGCACGGGTCGCCGAATCGGCAGCAGGTCCGGTCCAGAGAGAGAGAGGTGCAATCGCGATCGGCACGAACAGCAGCGCGGGTCCGACCAGGGTGGTGAGCAGCACAGCTCCCGCGATACCTGAGGTGCGCATCCCGAACAGCGGGAGTGCGCGCGGGTCAAGCGACGGAGCCCGCGTGACGACAAGCGGTACGACGAAGGCACCGAGGGCAAGCATCACGCTCACGATCACGACGACCCGGCCGCGGGTGACGTCGTCCAGTGCAACCGCAGCTCGTGCCCCCGCCCACAGCCCGACGATTCCCAGGCCTGCCAGCAGGAGGCCGATCACGGTCCAGACCGCGCTGTTCCTCTCGCGCAGCGCGTTGAACAGCAGCCGTACCTTTAGTCGGAGAAGCTCTGCAACCACTCCATGCCCTCCACCGCAGTCGCGCCGCCAGCCAGTTCTACGAATCGGGTCTCGAGGGTTTCGCCGCGCAGCACCTCGGCGATCGGACCGGCGGCCAACATCCGGCCGTCTGCGATGATCGCGACCGAGTCACAGGTGCGTTCGATGAGTCCCATCGAGTGGCTCGACAGCAGCACCGTGCCCCCGGCAGCGGCGTACTTCTCGAGGATGCCGATCACGGCGACCGTTGACACCGGGTCGACCGACTCGAACGGCTCATCGAGTACGAGCAGTCGGGGTGAGTGGATCATCGCAGCCGCGATCGCGATCTTCTTCACCATGCCCGCCGAGTAGTCCGACACGAAACGTTCCAGTGAATAGCGCAGCCCGAATGCGGCCGACAGGTCATCGACGCGGTGCGCGACGGTGTCACGGTCCAAGCCGCGAAGCGCCCCGGCGTGGTGCAAGAACTCGGCTCCGGTGAGCCGGTCGAACAGCCGCAACTGGTCGGGAAGAATTCCCAGCGCGCGTTTTGCGACCGCCGGGTTGCGCCAGACGTCGACCCCGTGGATTTTGACGACGCCATGGTCGGGGCGTAGCAGCCCGGTGATCATCGAGAGGGTCGTGGTCTTGCCGGCGCCGTTCGGTCCGACGAATCCGTAGAACGTTCCTGCCGGAATCTCAAGATCGACCGAGTCGACCGCTGTGACGCCGCCGAAACGCTTGGTGAGGTCGTGCACCGAGAGCGCAATCCCGGATGCGACCCCTGGCTGAGCGGTCGGGCGCGTCGTGCGGCCGACCGCTTGCGACGCTTTCGGGATGCGCGCCACCTCGGTCGAAGCGACGGGACTCGGCTTCTCAATTGGCGGCGGCGGAACGACCGACGTGCGGGTCGCAACCGAGCCTGACCCCCGACGAACGGCACCGGGACGTGCAGCAGTCGAGCGCCCACCAGGACCACTTCGCCCTGAGGGGGTGAGGTCGCGGTCGGGGTCCACGGCACCACCGTATCAATGAGCGTTACCCCACTTGCTGTATGGGTCACCAGTGACCCGTCCCCGCGAAGACTTCGTCGCTGTCGGCGACGCCGCCTTCCGTGCGAAGTGCTAGTTGCGCGTCGAAGAACTGCTGGCCGGGGGTCGCACCCTGTTCTTCGTCGCACAGTGAGAAGGATCTTCTACTGTTCTGCACGCGTGGGCTGTGCTTCGACCAAGGCCAGTTCGCACTCGACGCTCCCATTCGCGAGGTGGTGGCCCGGTACAACGCCGATTACGGTGGGGAGAGTGGCTGACGACCTGCAGAAGCGCACCGAAGACCGGATGCATCCCGCCCTGCTCAGAAGCGTCGACAAGCTGCTCTCGGTGCAGCGCCCGATCGTGCTCGCGCACATCCGCAGCATCCGCACCAGTCGCCCGAACGCCACCCCGGCGCAGATCATCGCGATCCTCGAACGTCGTTATCTGACCGCGGTCACCACCGGGGGCGCTTTGGTGGGCGCGAGCGCGGCAATCCCGGCCGTGGGCATCGGCGCGTCGCTGGCGCTCTCGGGTGTCGAAACCGCGGGATTCCTCGAAGCGAGCGCCCTGTTCGCACAATCGGTCACCGAACTGCACGGGATCGCGGTCGACGACCCCGAGCGTGCCCGCACCCTGGTGATGGCGATGATGCTCGGCAACGGCGGGCGCGAACTTCTGACCCAGTTCGCTGGTCAGGCCGTCGGGGGCGGAACCTCGCGCAACGTTTACTGGGGTGAACTGATCACCAAGAGCATGCCGCGCGCGGCGCTCGGGCCGATCGCCGAGCAGATTCGGAAGGCCTTCCTCAAGAAGTTCGCCGTCAGCCAGGGTGGGTCGGTCGTCGGCCGCTTGATCCCGTTCGGGATCGGCGCGCTCGTCGGCGGGGGCGGTAATCACCTCCTGGGTCGTCGCGTGGTGAACTCGGCTCGAACCGCGTTTCCGCCGGCGCCCGCGAGCTTTCCGCTCACCCTCGACGCGGTGCCCAAGGTGCCGAAGGTGCCGAAGGCAGTGAAGGTGCCGAAAGCGCTGAAACCGGCGCGGACGCCGAAGGAACCGAAGGTTCCGAAGTCAACGACGGAGAAATTGCCGCGCGGTCGGGCGAACTACCCGATGCTCCCGGCATCTCCGCCGCCCCCCGCGTCGGACGACCGCCGCGAGGGCCTACCTCCGACGGGCTAGACACCGGCCGGGTGGACGACATCCACTTCGGTGATGTGAGACCCGAAATCTTTGGTGTTGTGCGTGTAAAACCGTTCCGCTCCCCACACGACGGCCGTCGCGAGGTGGATGGCATCGGGGGTTCGCAACCGATATTTTGCGCCTAATGTGACCGCGGCGTCTGCGACCTCCTCATCCACGTGCTTGAGTTCGAAAGTTGCCAGCATCTCGGCAATCTCGTCCGTTTCACGTTGGTTGCCGATCCGAAGCGGCTTGATGAGCACCTCAGGGAGGAGAATCACCGATCCCATCCGCGTCTCAGATGCCACGATCGCCGCCTTGCTCGCGTCGCGGAAGCGCCCCGGCGTCGCGGCGTGGATCAGCACATCGGCATCGAAGGCGTCAGTCATCGACATGATCCCATTTGTCGTAGTCGCGGTCTTCTCGGATTTCCCGGATGTAGCGTTCGGCGTTCGCCGGGTCGATCCCGACGAAGTCGGGCGGCGGCCACGGCTTACCGCGCGCAGCGTCGATCTTTCTGCGGAGCTCGCGCGCCTGGATGAGCACGTCGTGCTGTTGGGTCTTCACCCATCGAGCGTGGCCCACAAGCACCGCGACTGACTTGCCGTGCCGAAGGATGTGAATCTCCTCGCCATCGGCTGCTCTGGTGAGGAGTTCCGGAAGTCGCGCCCGGGCTTCGGTGAGTGACACGCTGATCATCCTGAGATTGTACAGACTTGTACAGAAACCCGTCAGCTCCCCATGCGGAGCGCTCGTTGAGCACGGGCATCACGTACGAGACGGTGGCGGCCCGCCCGAGGGCTAGTGGTAGGTACCGAGAGTGACCGTCACGGTGGTCGGTGACCCGCCGCGCACGTACGTCAGCTTCGCGGTCGCACCGCCAGCCAACGCGCGAACCGCGGCGGTGATGTCGGTGCGGTTCGCGATCGGTGCTCCGTTGAATTCGGTGACCACATCGCCGGCCTGGATGCCAGCATCCGCCGCCGCAGAACCGGGTGTCACCGAGTCGATGACTGCCCCGAGCAGCGACCCGTCGGCACTGGTCGCGTCGCGCACAGTCGCCCCGAGAAGCCCGTGAGTGGCGCTGCCGGTGGCGATGATCTCATCCGCAACTCGCTTTGCGAGGTCGGACGGGATGGCGAAGCCGACACCGATCGACCCGGATTGAGTGGATGCTGACGAGCTGCCGGTGCTGGCGATCGCGACGTTGATGCCCACCAGTTTTCCCTGGTCGTTGAGGAGGGCGCCGCCCGAGTTGCCGGGATTGATGGCGGCGTCGGTCTGGATGACCGGCAGCGAGATGCTGGAACTCGACGAGGAGTTCGTTCCGCCCGGGAAGTTGAACGGTGAGCTTCCGCTGTCGGTCGGCGATCCGTCGCTCGGCACCGCTGATGAGGCGATGCTGATGCTGCGGTCGAGCGCGCTCACGATTCCGTCGGTAACAGTGTTTGACAGGCCCAGTGGCGCGCCAATTGCGATGACCTGGTCGCCGACCTTCAAGTCTTCGGGACTTCCGAACTCCATCGGCGTCAGGCCGCTGGCGTTGGTGAGTTTGATCACCGCGAGATCCACAATCGGGTCGGTACCGACAACCGTGGCCTTGTAGATGTGGCCGTCGGCCGTCGTGACTTCGAGTGTGCCGCGGCTTGACGCGCCGTCCAAAGTGACGACGTGGTTGTTGGTGAGCACGTAACCATCGGCAGTCAAGACGACGCCAGAACCGGTTCCGCCCTCAGACGATGCGGTAACCGAAATCGTCACGACCGACGGCGAAGCCTTGGCCGCGACCGCATTCACCGCGCTCAGGTCGTGAGAGTTGTCGATCGTGATCGTCTGGGGGGTGTTGGTTCCCGGCTGCGTCGTCGTGACGTTGCCGGAGAGAGCCAGGGCAGCGACTCCCGCGCCCGAGGCACCACCCACGAGTGCACCGACTGCGAGTGCAGCGATGATCGGGCCGACGGTGGACCGCTGCTTCGGCGTCGTGCCGGGAGCGGTGGCCGGCAGGTGCGAGTGAGGAGCCTCGAGCGCCGTAGAGGGCGCGGCGCTGGGGGCTGTTTCGGGGTGTGACTCTGGTTGTGACTCGGACATCGAGTGCTCCTTTCGACGGAGCCAGCATCTCGCCGCATCCTATGAGCGTCTTGTGGACGCGCTGGGAGCCT
>JBDTNW010000046.1:0-8318 GCA_039933575.1 Pseudolysinimonas sp.
TGGCCGTCGACCCGGAGACCCGAATGCGCGACTGCCCGACGACGCTCACGCCGAGGCTGGGTTGCGAAGCAGTGGCTTGGGAGACGATCAGCACCCGTCCTGAGGTGTTCTGTACCGCGGCAAGCACGTCGACTGTGGTGTCTTCGTTGGCACGAACGAAAGCTGTGATTGGTGCCATCGACAACGGCGCACCGCCGCCAACCACCGTGACCCGCAGAATCGCGGACTGCTGAGCCGACGTCTGCAGGTCTTGAACCGTGTACGTGACGACGTAGTCACCCGCGGTGCTGGCCGTGAGATCGATCGTGCCTGCCGCCGCGTTAGGCACCACGACGAGACCACCAGCCTGCGACGTCTGCACGGCGTCAACAATCGAGAACGAGCCCGAGCCGCCGCGAACATGTTTGGCGATGTCGACCGAGATCTTTTCGTTCACCCCCGCGACTGCTGCGATCGGTTCCGCGACCAGCGCCGAGTTGGCCGTGACCCTCACCTCGAGCGTCCTCGTCGCGGTCGCGCCATGCGAGTCGGTGACCGTGACCGTGATCGGGATGACGTCATCCCCCGCGTGCGGATCCTGGTGGCGCACCACGACGTTGCCGTCCGCTGTCGCAACTACCGTCACGGGATCGGAGGGGTTGTCTTTCACCGCATCGCTGAGCACGAACGGGTCACCCTCGTGGTCGACCCACCCGAAGAGCACCGGAACCGTCACGGTGCCGCCCGCGGAAATCCCGGGCGTTGGCCAGTCCTGCACGCAGGCTTCGACACCGCACCACTCGGGTGCGGTGTTCGCATCTCCGACGACGGTCAGGGTCACGCTCGCCGGGGGTGAGGTCGACACCCCGTCGGTCACGGCGTAGCTGAAGGTGGTCGACCCGCTGCCGGTAACCCGCACCACCGCTTCCTGGTCGTTTGCGGCGAGCGAGATCGTGCCGAACCCATCCCCGCCGTGAATCGACTCGGGGACGATCGTGAGGACGTCCTTCTTGTTCGGGTCGTGATCGTTGAGCAGAAGAGGCAGGGCGACCAGCTCTCCGCTGCGCACCCCGAAGGAGTCGTTCACCGCGACCGGGGGCTCCTGCTGGGCGACGTCGTCGACCTGGATCGTTCCCGAGGCCCGGTCGTTCTGATCGTCGAGGCTCCACTCGGTGACCGGGATCAGCTTGCCGTCCGGGATGCGCCACAGCATCCCGGATGAGGTCTCATTGAGAACCGCGCGGTCGCCGTTTGACCGAATGACCGGCACGATCGCGTCGACGTCGTCGAGCAACTTGCCGTCGAGGGTGAGTGCGGTCGACCCACCCGACTCGGTCCACAGACTGCCCGCCGAGGACGACAACCAGGCCGCGACCAGTTCTCCATGGACGACCGTCGGCTGAGCCGGGGTGCCCGTCCCGGTCGCGACTTCCTGCTGCGTTCCGGTCGACGAATCGACGGAGATCAAGCTTCGGTCGTCAGCGAGATGCACACCGTCGCCGGTCGTGGTCGAGGCTTCCAGCACGGCGGCTCCCGACAAACCGGTGTCGACCGGATCGCTGCGGCCAGCCAGCCAGAGCAGACCAGAGGCCGAGTCGAAGAGAGCCCAGCTGCCATGCACGAGGGTGATCGAGAGCTTGGCATCGGCCGACGGCGGACTAGGCACCTCAACCGGGTCACGGAACTCGTCGCGAGCCGCGTCGTAGACCCGCACCGACGACTCGGCCGCCGAGTACATCGCGACCAGACCCGACTGGTCAACCGTGATGGCGCTCGCCACGTAACTGGGGCCCTGCACGCCTTCGGCAACCTTGACGTCGCGGAAGGGGTCGACGAGCAGCGGGAGGACGGGCTTGCCATCGACCGGCACCTGGCCCAGGTACGCCTTGCCGGTGTCGGTCAGGTAGCCAAGCCACGCCCCCGACTGCCCGACCGCGCGCGTTCCGGTCGGTGTGGGCTCTCCGGCATCCGGAGTTGTCCCGACAGCGACAGCGTCTGTCGAGCCTCCGAGGTTGCCGGGGTTCGCGGGGTCGATCGTCCAGGCGCGCCCGAACCCCTGAGTGAAGACCAGGCCCGCCGAACCGTTCTGAGCGACGCCGCTCGGATCACTCGCGGTTCGCACGGTGTCGATCTCGCCAAGCTCGGTGTTGACCCGCGCGTATTGCCCGGCCGACCGGGTCACCCAGACCGACGACTCGACAGCCGGCACCTCCTGCGCGTCGTAGCCGTCGACAACCACGGCAAGAGTTGCCACCACCGCAATCGACGCCAGACCGGCAACGAGAGGGATGAGCCCGCGTCGCGATCGGCGCGGTGCTGCAGCAGCTCGAGCCATCGCTACAACACTCCCAGGGCGAACAGGGCGATGACCCCGACGATCGCGAGTACGCCCGCCCCGACGAGCCCGCCGATGAGGGCGGTCTTCCACGGAGCCTGGGACTTCGAGGGCAGCACGCCGTCGTCATCCTGTCGTCGGGCGGTGTACGCCTGCGCCGCGCGCGCGGACCGGCGCGAGTCTTTGTTGACCGTCGAGATCACCGGCCCTCGCGGTGCCGAGGATGCGAAATCGACGGGCGCCGCGGCACTCGCCCACTCGGTGGCGGCCACCTCGAGAGTCGTCGGAGGCAGACCTGCCTCGTACTGTGCCCAGCGCAGCTCTTCGGCAAACGCGTACATCGACTCCTGCCGAGCGGCCGGCACCTTGCTCATCGACCGCGCGAGGATGTCTTCCACCCGCTGCGGAACGTCGGGCCGTCCGATCGGCGTGTACTTGGCCTTCACTACCCGGTCGGTCAGCACATCCCGACGGTTCTTCTCTCGATCAGCGGACTCGAACGGGCTGCGTCCGGCGAGGAGCGTGTACAGCGTGGCGCCCAGGCTCCACACCTCGCTGGCGACCGACCCGGTGACCTGCTGCTCGAGCACCTCAGGAGCCGACCACGGCACCGACATCGCGAACACCTCGTCGCCGTCGTCGAGGGGTTCGAGCGCCGCGGCGACCCCGAAGTCGGCGAGCACCGGAGTACCGAGGCTGGTGATCAGGATGTTGGAGGGCTTGATGTCGCGGTGCAGCAGTCCCGAGCGGTGCGCCGTCTCGAGCGCGGCCGCCATCCGCACTCCAGTGTCGAGAACCTCAGCGACCGGCAGGGGACCCTTCTTGTACTTCGCGCTCATCGTGTCGGGGCAGTACTCCATCACGAAGTACGGCCGGCCGTCGGCCGAGATGCTCGCCTGGTAGATGGTCACGATCGAGGCATGTGCCGAGAGCCGCGCCATGATGTCGGCTTCGGCGTTGAAGGTGCGGATGACCTCGGGGTTCACGGCGTCATCGACCAGCACCTTCACCGCAACGACGCGGCGCGGCATGTCTTGCTCGAACAGGTAGACGTCGGCGAACCCGCCCGAGCCGAGCGGACGGATGTAGGTGTAGCCGGGCAGGATTGGCGGCGCGGCACCCTGACGTCTCACCACGCGCTTGCCTCTCTCGATCCGGCACCAGCGCACGGGATTTGAACTGCCGGTGTGAAACTGCTCAGGTCAGGGGCTGCGAGTTGCGACCGCAATGCGAAAGTCTTCGCCGAGGTCGAGGATATCTCCAACTTCCAGGGCGGTCGAACGCCCCTCGTGCAGTAACCGGGGAGCACGCGTCGGAGTGAGCACGATCGTGCCGTTCGTCGAATCGAGATCGCGCGCTCGCAGTTCACCGTCGATGAGAGCAACTTCGAGATGGATGCCGGAGATCTCGCGATTCGGGGACGGCGCGACGACGTAGAAGGTCGTGGTCTCTTCGGGAGTCGTTCGCCACGGCCGACGCCCCACGACGACCGGGGTGCTCGGCTCGAGTTCGCTGCCGTCGGGGAGTTGCAGCACGAAAGCTCGGGACGACAGGCGTGCGAGATCGATTCGACGCGGCGCGACCGGTGCCGCGCGTTGCTCGACGACGACAGGACTCGGCTCGACCTCGGTCTCAACCACGGCGACGTGGGGCAGCTCGATGGCCCGGGTCTGCAGGTCTTCGATCACCGGCAACTCGGGGGCGGCTTCGGCAGCAGCGTCGATCGCGATGTCCCGAGTGCGCACCACCCCTCGCCTGATCGGCAGCTGGAGGTCGCCAGAATCCGGGGTGCCGATCGTCAGGCGCAGCGTCTGCACCCCGCGCACCTCGCCGCTCCAGGAGGTCGCGCCGGTCGGTCCTTCAAGGCGAGTGGACGACGCCCCGGCCAGGTCGACAGACAGTTCGCCCGAAACGGCGACCCGCACGATCCGTTCAACCGGGTCGATGACCTCGACGATCGCGAACCGCTTCGCCGACCCGTGCAACATGAAAACGTCAAGCACATCCGCGATCGTTGTCGCCGGCAGCTCGAGCAGCCTGTAGAGCTCGACCGCGACGCTCGGCGCGTTCTCTTCGCCGAGCAGGCACACGAAGCGGTCGGTCACGACAGCGTGGCCCGTTCCCGGGTGCGGGTCAGAGGGAACGTAGGCAAACATCCTCGTCACTCTAATGCGAGCCGCGCTCACGCCCGAGCGCGACTCGACGCGCCCGATAGGCTGACCCGGTGCCGACCGATGACGAGGTTCATCAGTGGCTCCTTCGGTCCGCCACGGGCGACGCCGTCGCCGCGTTCAACCTCGGCGTTTTCCATAGCCGCGCGGGGGACATCGACGAATCGGTCGCCTGGTACGAACTCGCTGCTGAACGCGGGCATCCCGATGCGGCGCCCTATCTCGGTTGGCTCTGGCGGATGCGCGGCGAGGTGTCGCAAGCCGAAAAATGGTTGTCATACGCGGCCGACGCGGGTCACGAGAACGCGCGCAAGATGCTCGCAGATCTGAAGACGCCGAAGGCAATCTCGCAGTCGGCCGCCGAGGTCGTTGCGATCGCCTCACTCATGGGCGCCCAATCGGCGGCGAGCCTCGGGCTCTTGGACCAAGCCGAAGCCCACTACATCGCCGCTGCCGAGGCGGGGTCCGTCGAAGCCATGTTGATGCTCGGAGCGAGCGCCGAGGCGGAGGGCGCGATCGGTCACGCGATCCTCTGGCATCATCGCGCCGCAGCGATGGGCTTCGCACCCGCGGCCAACCGACTGGGGGTCATCGCCCGACGGCGGGGCCGCGACGACGAAGCATGGGACTGGTACTCACGTGCCGCCGACGGTGGCGAGAGTGATGCTATGTACAATCTCGCCCAGATGGCCCGCGCGCGCGGTGACCGCGAACTTTCGGAGCGGTGGTTCGTGAGGGCCGCTGACGCCGGTGACTCCGACGCGATGCACAGCGTCGCCATCCTCGAACTCAAACGAGGGGATCATCAGCGAGCACTGGTGTGGCTGCGCCGTGCTGCTGACGCCGGACACGGCGGCTCGCTCGCTTTCTTGCGGAACCATGCGAACGATCCGGAATTCACCCGGGAACTGGCTCAGAAGATGAGCAGCATCCCGGGCTACCTCGATTTCACGGCGGCGGGCATAGCCTTGGCCGAGGGCGACACGGAGAAGGCCATCAGTCTGTTCACCCGCGCAGCAGACGCTGGCAACTCGGATGCGATGGTGCGGCTTGCGGAATTCTACGGCGGCGGGATGGGCGATCTCGAGACCGCGAAGGAGTGGTTGGCGAAGGCGCTCGATGCAGGCAACCTCGAAGCGCACGACATCATCAGTGCGCTCGGCGGCTGACTCTGCCCGAGAACGACGAAAGGCCCCACCTACCGGCAGGGCCCTTCGTGCGACACGTGACTAGTTGTAGGTACCCGGCGAGAAGTCGTCCGACGAGAACGAGTCGAAGTCGACGAATGACAGGTCGCCTTCGGTGAACGTCGCGTCGTCGGTGAAGATGCGGTTCGGGTAACGCTCCGCCTTCGCCTCCTCGGTGGCTTCGACCGTCACGCTGCGGTACTTCTGCAGACCCGTACCGGCCGGGATCAGCTGGCCGATGATGACGTTCTCCTTCAGGCCGCGCAGCGGGTCGGACTTGCCCTCCATGGCGGCCTGCGTGAGCACGCGGGTCGTCTCCTGGAAGGACGCGGCCGACAGCCACGACTCGGTTGCGAGCGACGCCTTGGTGATACCCATGACCTCTTCACGAGCCGACGCGGTCTTCTTGCCCTCGAGCAGAGTCGCGCGGTTGATCTCGTTGTACTTCGAACGGTCGACGAGCTCACCCGGCAGCAGATCGGTGTCGGCGTGTTCGACGACGGTCACCTTGCGCAGCATCTGCCGCACGATGACCTCGATGTGCTTGTCGTGGATCGGAACACCCTGCGAGCGGTAGACGCCCTGCACGCCGTCGACGAGGTGCTTCTGCACGGCCCGGACACCCAGAACGCGCAACACCTCCTTCGGGTCGAGGTTGCCGATCACGAACTGCTGACCGAGCTCGACGTGCTGACCGTCTTCGATCAGCAGAGTCGCGCGCTTGAGCACCGGGTACGCCTTCGCCTCGTCGCCGTTGTCGGGCGTGAGGATGATGCGGCGCTGACGGTCGGTGTCTTCGATGTTGACGCGACCGGGTGCCTCGGCGATCGGGCTCGCACCCTTGGGGGTACGCGCCTCGAACAGCTCGGTCACGCGGGGCAGACCCTGCGTGATGTCGTCGGCACCCGTCGAGCCACCGAAGTGGAAGGTACGCATCGTGAGCTGAGTGCCGGGTTCACCGATCGACTGGGCGGCGATGATGCCGACCGCTTCGCCGATGTCGACGAGCTTGCCGGTAGCAAGCGAACGGCCGTAGCAGGCCGCGCACACGCCGACGGCGCTCTCGCAGGTAAGAACCGAACGCACCTTGATCGTTTCGACACTGGCCGCGATGAGCTTGTCGATGAGCACGTCACCGACGTCGTCACCGGCCTCGCCGATGACCTTGCCCTTCGCGTCGAGCGCGGCCTCGGCGAGCGAGCGCGCGTAGACCGCGTTCTCGACGTTCTCGTCGCGGATCAGCGCGCCATCCACCATGTCGGCGATGCGCAACTCGAGACCCTTGGTCGTGCCGCAGTCGTCTTCGCGGATGATGACGTCCTGGGCAACGTCGACGAGTCGACGCGTCAGGTAGCCCGAGTCCGCGGTACGCAGAGCGGTGTCAGCCAGGCCCTTACGAGCACCGTGGGTGGCGATGAAGTACTCGGCCACCGACAGGCCCTCGCGGTACGAGGAGATGATCGGACGCGGGATGGTCTCACCCTTCGGGTTCGACACGAGCCCCCGGATGCCGGCGATGTTGCGCACCTGCAGCCAGTTGCCTCGAGCTCCCGACGACACCATCCGGTAGATGTTGTTGTCCTTCGGGAACGCGTCCTGCATCGCCTTCGCGACCTCGTTGGTCGCCTCGGTCCAGATGTCGATGAGCTCACGACGACGGCTCGCGTCATCGATGAGGCCCTTGTCGAACTCGCCCTGAACCTTCGCGGCCTTCTTCTCGTACCGTGCGACGATTTCGGGCTTGTTCTTCGGCGTCAGGATGTCGGACAGCGCGACCGTCACACCGGAGCGCGTGGCCCAGTAGAAGCCGGCGTCCTTGATCCGGTCGAGCGCCGCGGCGACCTCCACCTTGGGGTAGCGCTCGGCGAGGTCGTTGACGATCGAGCTGATCTTGCCCTTGTCGGCAACGGCTTCCACATACGGGTAGTCGTCGGGGAGCGTCTCGTTGAAGATCGCCCGCCCGAGGCTCGTCGTGATGAGTCGCATGTCGCCCTGGGTGTGACCCTCGGGCAGTTCGCCCTCGACGAAGTACACGCCCTGCACCCGGATTCGCACGACCGCGTTGAGGTCAAGCGACCCCTGGTCCTTCGCGAGGATCGCCTCGGCGACGGACGAGAACGCGCGGCCTTCGCCGATCGCCCCCTCCTTGATCGTCGTGAGGTGGTGCAGACCGATGATCATGTCCTGGGAGGGCAGGGTCACCGGTCGGCCGTCAGACGGCTTCAGGATGTTGTTGCTCGCGAGCATCAGGATGCGGGCCTCGGCCTGAGCCTCGACCGACAGCGGCAAGTGCACAGCCATCTGGTCGCCGTCGAAGTCTGCGTTGAACGCGGCACAGACGAGCGGGTGCAGCTGGATGGCCTTGCCCTCGACGAGCTGAGGCTCGAACGCCTGGATGCCCAGACGGTGGAGCGTCGGCGCGCGGTTGAGCAGAACGGGGCGCTCGCGGATGATCTCCTCGAGCACGTCCCAGACCTGCGGACGCGAACGCTCGACCATGCGCTTGGCGCTCTTGATGTTCTGCGCGTGGCTGAGGTCGATGAGGCGCTTGATCACGAACGGCTTGAACAGCTCGAGCGCCATCTGCTTGGGCAGACCGCACTGGTGCAGCTTGAGCTGGGGTCCGACGATGATGACCGAACGACC
>JBDTNW010000047.1:0-8171 GCA_039933575.1 Pseudolysinimonas sp.
GTGTGGCTTGACCCTGCGCGACGCAACGCGTCGGGTCGCCTGACTGACCCCGGCGATTGGTCGCCCTCCCTCGATTGGGCCTTCGACCTCGCCACCCGACTGCCCACGGGCATCAAGCTCGGCCCTGGCCTGCCGCGTGACCTCATCCCGGACGGCGTCGAAGCGCAATGGGTTTCGGTCGATCGGGATGTTGTCGAGCTCGTGCTCTGGTCGGGCTCCCTCGCCCGACCCGGTGTCGGCCGGGCGGCGCTGGTGCTGAGTGCGGCCGGCGCGGCTGAGCTCACCGCCGAGACGGATTCCCCGGATGCCGAACCCGGCGATCTTGCCGAGTATCTGCTCGAACCGGACGGCACCGTCATCCGCGCCCGGTTGATCGGCGACCTCGCCCGCAGCGTCGACGGCCGGATGCTCGACCCGACGATCGCCTGGATCACGTCGCACAACCCGGTCGCCACCCCGTTCGGCCAGTCGTTTCGGGTGCTCGAGCGCTACCCGCTTGATCTGAAGACGCTCAAGCGCGAGCTGCGTGCGCACGGCATCGGAACTTTGGAAATCAAGAAGCGCGGAGTCGACATCGATCCTGCGCAGTTCCGCACCCGACTCTCCCTCGACGGCGACCGTGCGGCGACGCTCGTGCTGACCAGAATCGCGGGCTCGCGCGCCGCGATTCTGGTCGAGCGGATCTGAACCTCCGCCGCTACCCGAACGTTCCGGGCGGGATATGGGACATCTGGTTGTAGAACCAAATAAAGAAGATCGCGTACCCGATGAGGATCAGAACGATGATCCCGGTGTACACCCAGCCGATGATCACTCCGGCCAACGCGAGGCCGTGACCGCCCTCGCCGGTGCGCTTGATCTGGCCAAGAGCGACGTGACCGACGATGGCGCCAGCAAGCGGCATGACAAACGCAAGCACCAACGAAACGATCGCCATCGTGTTCGTCGGCGGCCCGTAGTAGCCGGGGACGGGCTGTCCGTAGCCGGGGGTCGTCGGCTGGGAGCCGGGCGGCATGGGTGCTGCCGACGCAGTAGTCGGGTGCACTGACGACGGCACGGGAGGGGGAAGGTCGCTCATGCGGCTAAGTCTGCACGATCATCACCGGCAGCGTCGAGTCCGCGAGCTTCGATTTAACAGCAGTGCGAAGCGAAAGAGTCCGCGGCGAACCAAATGAACCCAAAGGTGAGCACCATGAGCGCGGTGAGACACCACCCGAGGATGATCGCGGCTAACGGGAGTGCGGTGTCACCGTCGCGCCTGCCCTGGGCCCGAGCGAAGGCCACGTGACCGAGGATGGCACCGACCGGCGGGACGAAGAAGGCAACCACCAGCCCGACGATCGCCATCGTGTTGCCCGGACGAGCGTACCCGGGCACAGGTTGGCCAGAGCCCGGGTCGGTCGGCGCCGAGGGGGGCGTTGAGCCCGACCACGGGGGCGGAGTGTCGGACATGGCGCTAAGTCTGTACGACTGTTACCGGCAGGGTCGAGTCCGCGCCGAAGTCGAGTAGTGACGGCGCGTGCCCTTCGGCGACGAGCCTCGCCCCGAGCGCGGCGATCATCGCACCGTTGTCGGTGCACAGAGTCAGGGGTGGGATGCGCAGCGCGATCCCCGCCTCGGCCGCACGTTCGGCGGCGAGTTCGCGCACTCGGCTGTTCGCAACCACGCCGCCGCCGAGCAGCAGTCGCGGAACGCCCAGATCCCGGCACGCAGCGATCGCCTTCGCGATGAGAACGTCGGCGACCGATTCGCGAAACGACGCCGCGACATCCGGGATGTTGACCTCGTCGCCGGCCTGCTCCACGTAGCGCGCCACGGCGGTCTTGAGGCCCGAGAACGAGAAGTCGTAGCGGTGTCTATCGAGATCCTTCGGATGGGTGAGCCCGCGCGGGAATCGGATCGCGTTCGGGTCGCCCTTCGCGGCCTCGGCGTCGATGCGGGGGCCTCCTGGGTAGGGCAAACCGAGCAAACGAGCGACCTTGTCGAAGGCCTCGCCCGCGGCGTCGTCGAGAGTCTCACCGAGCAACTCGACGTTGCGCGTCAGGTCGCGAACCAGAAGCAGCGAGGTGTGCCCGCCCGAGACCAGCAGTGCGATCGTCGGGGTTTCGAGGTCGCCACCGTCGGCGCGCAGCAGGTCGGCTCCGACATGCCCGACCAGGTGGTTGACCCCGTAGAGAGGCAAGCCACGTGAGATCGCGAGTCCCTTCGCGGCTCCGACTCCGACCATGAGCGCGCCGGCCAAACCCGGTCCTGCGGTGACGGCAATCGCGTCGAGGTCACTGAGGCCGACCCCGGCTTCGGCGATCGCAGCCTCCAGAGTCGGGCGCAACGCTTCAAGATGGGCCCGCGCCGCGACCTCCGGTACGACGCCGCCGTAGCGCGCGTGCTCATCCATGCTCGACGCAATGACGTTGGCCAACAGCTCGGTGCCGCGCACGATGCCGACGCCCGTCTCGTCGCACGACGTCTCAATGCCCAGCACCAGCGGCCCCGCAACACGATCGAAGGTCATGAGCGGTCGCCCGCCGGGGGGAGTTCGAGCCGCATGATCACGGCGTCGATACCGTCGGGCTGGTAGTAGTTGGGCCGCACTGCGATCTCGTCGAAGCCGAGCTCGACGTACAACGCCTGCGCGCCGGGGTTGTCGGCACGCACCTCAAGGAACACCTCGGCCGCGTCCCTGCGTCGGGCTTCGTCGAGCAGCGCGAGCATCAGCGTGCGTCCGAGGCCAGCGCGTCGGGCGGTCGTGACAACCGCGATGGTCTGGATGTCGGCCTGCCCCGAACCCTGCGGCGCCAGCAGCCCGGCATAGCCGTCGAGCACGCCGGCTTCGGACTCGGCCACGAGGTAGTAGCCGTGCTTCCCGCTCAGCTCGTGCGACATCATGTTCGGCGACCAGGCGTCCGTGGTGAAAGTGGTCGTCTCGATCGCCATGATCGACCCGAGGTCATCCGGCGTCGCGCGTCGCAGCATCCAGGTCACTTCTTGACCACCGGCATCGTGACGTCGGGGGGGCGCAAATACAACGGTTCGGCCGGACCAAGCGGGCCACCCTGCGCCAGCAGCAGTTCGGCGACCAGACCGAGGGATGCCGCACTCACCTCGGCGGGGTTCAGAATCGGCACTCCGGGATGGAGACTTTCGATCGCGCCAAAACCGTCACGGGCAGCGAGGTGCGGGCCGTCGACGGCAACCCCGTCTTCGTACAACGTCCAGGCGACCTCGCTGCGTCGAGCATCGGTAACGACCAGCACCCGACCCGCGTGTCCGTACGCGACGGCGTCATGCGACACGATCGGGTGTACGGGGACTCCGATGCCGAACGCGAAAGCCCGCGCCGCAGCAATGCCGACGCGGAGGCCCGTGAACGGCCCCGGCCCCATGCCCGCCGCCACTCCGGTGATCTGGTGGGGCGCTACGCCTGCTTCGGCGAGGGCGCGTTGGACCAGCACCCCGATCGCCTCAGCGTGATGACGGGTACCGCGCTCCGATGCGACGGAGACAGTTCGGCCGTCATCGACTACGGCGACGCTGGTTCCCGCGGAGGTGTCGATCGCGAGCAGCACGGAGTCGAGCCTAGGTCGCGGGTGCGGCGAGCGCCGCGTCGAGTTCAGCCCAGCGCGCGCCTCGGCCGTCGATCGTGACCGCCCGCGAGTCGTCGGCCGCCGCCCGCGAGATCGCCACGTCGATCCACGACTCGGCCACGCCACCCAGTTTGCCTGCCCCCCACTCGACCACGACGATCGCGCCGTCGTAGTCGAGGTCGAGGTCGTCGAGTTCGACCGCACGGCTCAACCGATAGGCGTCGACATGAATGAGCGGCACCCCCGACTCGGTGGGATGCTCGCGCGCGAGCACGAAGGTCGGGCTAGTAACCGAGCCCCGCACTCCGAGTGCTGCGCCAACACCACGCGTGAACGTCGTCTTGCCTGCTCCGAGCGGACCGTCGAGCACGACCAGATCGCCTGCGGCCAGCAGCGCCGCGACGCGCGCCCCGAGGCCCTCCATCGCGTCGGCGTCCGGGATCGTGAGGTGGGTCGTCATTCGACAAACACTCGCGGCACGCGAGCGCCGACGCGGGTGACGATTTCGTACCCGATGGTGTCCGCCGCGCGTGCCC
This sequence comes from Pseudolysinimonas sp., assembly GCA_039933575.1. GTDB lineage: Bacteria > Actinomycetota > Actinomycetes > Actinomycetales > Microbacteriaceae > Pseudolysinimonas_A. Next base: position 4,121 of record JBDTNW010000047.1, read on the forward strand.
AGTCGACCGCACTCGGAGCCCCGGATGCCGGATCGCCCCAGAGGACTGCGCGATCGCCCACCGCCACATCGTCGTCGCCGACATCGACGAGAAACTGATCCATCGCGATCCGGCCGACGTTCGGGTACTGCTTTCCGCCGATCGAGACGACTCCGCGACCCGAGGCGGAACGAGGAACGCCGTCGGCATAGCCGACGGGAATCAGCGCCAGGGTGGTGTCGTGGTCGGCGTGGTGCAGGTAGCCGTATGACACCCCGGAGCCGGCCGCCACCCGGCGCACCGCAGCCACGGATGCCGCGAACTCCATCACAGGTCGCAGCCCGAGCGACGCGGGGTCGACCTCGTCGGAGTACCCCACCCCGTAGAGCCCGATTCCGATCCGCACCAGGTTGAACCGAAACTCGGGGCGAGCGAGGGCGGCCTCGGTCGCGGCAAGGTGACGAAGCTCGGGGTCGAGCCCGGCATCCCGTGCCGCGTCGAGCAACTCGGTGAACAGCGCCAACTGCCGGTCGTCATCGGCGACCGAGGTGTTGGAGAGGTGCGAAAAGATCCCGCGAACGTGAAGTCGACCGAGACGTTCGAGTTCGGCAGCTCGAGCGAAGGCGGCCGGCGCTTCCGTGGGGGCGAAGCCGTTGCGGCTCAGGCCGGTGTCGAGTTTGAGCTGGACCGTCGCTCCGGCGCGTGCGGCGCGTTCGAGTTGGTCGATCATGCTGACCCCGAGGTCGATGTCGTGCTGTGCTGCAAACTCGGCGTCGACTTCCGGTCCGTGCAGCCAGGCGAGGATCGAGGTTGCGATCCCGGCGTCGCGGAGTGCGCGCGCTTCGCTCAGGTCGGTGACGCCGAGCCATCCTGCCCCGGCCTCCTCGAGCGCTCGCGCGACACCGACGGCGCCGTGTCCGTAGGCCTCAGCCTTGACGACGCCGAGTACCTGCGCAGGAGAAACCGCCGCGCTCAGCACCGCGAAGTTCGAGCGCACCGCGTCGAGGTCGATCTTCGCTTCGCGGATGCCGTTCACGCGCCGGGACTTTCGAGAAACTCCGCGATGACCTGCGCGATCGCGACGCCCGCGTCGTGCGACATCGACAGATGGATGGCGCCGACTCCCCGGCGGGCGGCGATCTCGGCGGCAGCACCCGAGAGCACGATCGACGGGTTGCCTTGGTCATCCGCGACCACCACCATGTCGTGCCAGCGCACCCCGGTGGAATCCCCCAGTGCCTTCATGAAGGCCTCTTTCGCGGCAAACCGCCCGGCCAGCGACCGCAGCGGGAGTTTGCGTTCGCTCTCAGCGAACAGACGGTCGCGCAGCGCGGGCGTGCGTGACATCGCGCGCTCGAAACGCGCAAGGTCGACGACGTCGATCCCAATTCCCGCGATCGCCACGGCCAGCGTCACTCGACGGTGACGGATTTGGCGAGATTGCGAGGCTGGTCGACATCCAGACCCTTCGCGGTTGCCAGCTCCATCGCGAACACGTGAAGCGGCACCACCGCCAGGAGCGGTTCGAACAGCGGCCCGGCAAACGGGATGCGGATGACCTCGTCAACAAACGGGATCACCTCAACATCGCCGATTTCGGCGATCGCGATGACTCGGGCACCGCGTGCCCGAATTTCCTGGATGTTGGAGATCACCTTGGCATGCAGAGAGTTCGGGTCGCGCGGCGACGGAACGATAACGATCACCAACTGCCCCGGTTCGATCAGCGCGATCGGTCCGTGCTTGAGCTCCCCTGCGGCGAACCCCTCGGCGTGGATGTAGGCGAGCTCTTTGAGCTTCAGCGCCCCCTCGAGGGCGATCGGGTATCCCGCATAGCGTCCGAGGAAGAGGACGGATTGCACATCGCCCATCCACTTCGCGAACTCCGCGATGCGCTCCGAACTCGACTCGACGACCTGGTCAAGTTTGTCAGGCAGGTTCTGCAATTCGATCGCGAGCTCGGCGATCGCGTCCGGCGTCAGCTTCCCGCGCAGCGCGGCGAAGTGCAGACCGAGGAGGTAGAGCGCGGTGACCTGGGCGACGAACGCTTTCGTCGACGCGACAGCAACCTCGGGTCCGGCGTGGGTGTAGAGCACGGCATCCGATTCGCGTGGGATGGTGGCGCCTTGGGTATTGCAGATCGAGAGCGTGCGCGCGCCGTGTTTCTTGGCGTACTGCACGGCCATCAGGGTGTCCATCGTCTCGCCCGACTGGCTCACCGAGACGACGAGGGTGTACTCGTCGATCACCGGGTTGCGGTACCGAAACTCGTGCGAGAGTTCGACCTCGACCGGGATGCGCGCCCAGGCCTCGATCGCGTACTTGCCGACCATGCTCGCGTAGGAAGCAGTGCCGCAGCCGATCAGAACGATGCGGGTGATGCCCGCGAACAGCTCGTCAATCACCGCCAACTCGGGCAGTTTGATGGTGCCGTCGACAACACGGCCGAGGAGGGTCTTCGCGACGGCCTCGGGCTCTTCGCTGATCTCCTTCTTCATGAAGGTCGGCCAGCCACCCTTTTCGGCGGCTGAGGCATCCCAGGCCACCTCGAACTCGCGGGTCGCCACCGGGTTGCCGGCGAAGTCAGTGACGATGACCGAATCAGGTCGAATGGTCACGATCTGGTCCTGACCGATCTCCATCGCGCGGCGGGTGTATTCCACGAAGGCGGCGACGTCGGATCCGAGGAAGTTCTCACCATCGCCCAGGCCGATCACGAGGGGCGAGTTGCGGCGAGCCCCGACGACGACTCCGGGTTCGTTTTCGTGCACGACGAGAAGCGTGAACGCACCCTCGAGCTGGGCCACGGTGCGACGCAAGGCGGTGGTCAGGTCACCGGTCTCGTTGTACAGGGATCCAACCAGCAACGCGGCGACCTCGGTGTCGGTCTCGCTGGTGAACTCGACGCCCTGAGCCACGAGGCCGCGCTTGAGTTCGGCGAAATTTTCAATGATCCCGTTGTGGATGAGCGCGAGCTTGCCGTCATCCCCGAGATGCGGATGCGCGTTGCCGTCAGTCGGGCCGCCGTGCGTGGCCCACCGAGTGTGCCCGATGCCGGTGTGGCCGTCGGGAATCGGGGTGTCTGCGAGCTCGTCAGTGAGCATCCCGAGTTTGCCCGCCTTCTTGCGAGTGCCGAGGTGCCCGTCGTCATCGAGTACCGCGACGCCCGCCGAATCGTAGCCCCGATACTCGAGTCGCTTGAGACCACCCATCAGCACCTGGAGGCTGCTTCCAGGCCCGACGTACCCGACGATGCCACACATGAACCCGATTCTATGTTTTCCTGGTCTGCGATGTCCGACGCCGGTTCCCCACGCAGCAGCTCCACCCCTTTCCTCGAGATCGATCGGGCGGAATGGGCGGCGCTCGCTCCGACGACCCCTCATCCGCTGAGTGAAGACGAGATGGGACGACTCAGGGGGCTGGGCGAGACTCTCGATCTCGCCGAGGTAGGCGAGGTCTACGTACCACTGAGCCGACTCCTGAATCTCTACGTCGCTGGCGCTCGCGCGACCGGAGCAGCCGCCAATACATTCCTTCGTCAAGAGGTCAGCCCGACTCCGTTCGTGATCGGCATCGGCGGGTCAGTCGCGGTGGGCAAGTCCACAACCGCCCGCCTGCTGCGCGAGTTGCTCGCCCGCTGGCCGGATACGCCGCACGTCGAGTTGGTGACGACCGACGGATTCTTGCTTCCGAACGCCGAACTCGAGCGGCGCGGCATCATGCACCGCAAGGGCTTCCCCGAGAGCTACGACCGCCGCAAACTGCTGCGGTTCGTGTCGGACGTGAAGAGCGGCGTCGCGGAAGTGCGCGCACCGGTGTACTCACATCTGGTCTACGACGTGGTGCCGGGCGAAGCGGTGACCGTGCGTCGCCCCGACGTACTCATCGTCGAGGGTCTGAACGTTCTGCAACCCCCGAGCAATGGTCGTCTCGCGGTGAGCGACCTGTTCGACTTCACGATCTATGTGGATGCGCGCACCAGCGACATCGAGACCTGGTACGTCGAGCGGTTCCTGCATCTCCAACGCGGCGCCTTCGCCGACCCGACGTCGTACTTTCACCGCTACGC
>JBDTNW010000048.1:0-8080 GCA_039933575.1 Pseudolysinimonas sp.
GACGAGCGTGAGCAGACCCTCAACCAGTTGCTGGTCGAGATGGATGGCTTCGACGTCAAGACCAACGTCATCCTGATCGCTGCAACGAACCGTCCCGACATCCTCGACCCCGCGCTGCTGCGTCCGGGTCGCTTCGACCGTCAGATCGGCGTCGATGCCCCCGACCTTAAGGGCCGCCAGAAGATTCTTGAAGTGCACGCCAAGGGCAAGCCGATGGCGAAGGGCGTCAACCTCGAAGTTCTCGCGCGCAAGACGCCTGGCTTCACGGGTGCCGATCTCGCGAACGTTCTCAACGAAGCAGCGCTGCTCACCGCGCGCAGCAACGCCCAACTGATCGACAACCGCGCGCTCGATGAGGCCGTCGACCGCGTGATGGCCGGCCCGCAGCGCCGCAGCCGTCTGATGAACGACAAAGAGAAGCTCATCACGGCGTACCACGAGAGCGGTCACGCCCTCGCCGCTGCGTCGATGCGCAACACCGACCCGGTGACCAAGGTCACGATTCTGCCGCGCGGTCGCGCCCTCGGTTACACGATGGTGCTGCCGCTTGAAGACAAGTACTCGGTCACTCGCAACGAACTGCTCGACCAGCTCGCCTACGCGATGGGCGGCCGCGTCGCGGAAGAAATCGTCTTCCACGACCCGACGACGGGCGCTTCGAACGACATCGAGAAGGCGACTGCGATCGCCCGCCGCATGGTGACCGAATACGGGATGTCGACCGACATCGGTGCCGTCAAACTCGGATCGTCGGGCGGCGAGGTCTTTCTCGGTCGCGACATGGGTCACCAGCGCGACTACTCCGAAGAGATCGCTGAGAAGGTCGACCTCGAGGTGCGCAAGCTCATCGACCAGGCGCACGATGAGGCGTGGAAGGTGCTCAACACCAACCGCGACATTCTCGACAAGCTGGCCAGCGAACTCCTTGAAAAAGAGACCCTCGACCATGACCAGCTCGCGGCACTTTTCGCGAAGGTGAAGAAGCTGCCCGAGCGTCCGCAATGGCTGTCGAGCAAGACTCGCCCGGTCAGCAATCTGCCCGCGGTGAAGATGCCCAGCAAGGCGCCGATCGATCCGGCCGCGGTCGATTCCGGCGTCGATTCCGAACCGACCCCGCGTCCGCGCACCCCGCGGCCGCGCAAGTCGCCCGGCATCGCCACGGCCTGACCCGCATGACCGTCGACCGGGGCCGCATCGAAGCAGCCGTGGCCGAGCTGCTCGCGGCTATCGGCGAGGACTCGACGCGTCCGGGTCTCGTCGATACCCCGCGTCGTGTCGCCGAGGCTTACGGCGAATACTTCTCGGGCGTGGGGGTTGACGCCGTCGAGATCCTGCACGCGGGAAAGGATGCGGCTGCCGCCGACGAACGCGGCGAACTCGTCCTGATTCGCGACCTCGAGTTTCGGTCGATGTGCGAGCACCACCTGCTGCCGTTCCGAGGTGCCGCTCACGTCGCGTATGTGCCGAACGAGAAACTGGTCGGCCTGGGCCGCATCGCGAGCGTCGTTGAGACTCTCGCCGCGCGGCCCCAACTGCAAGAGCGGTTGACCGAGCAGATCGCCGACGCGATTGATCAGGGGCTGGCCCCGCGGGGCGTGCTCGTTGTCCTCGATGCTCAGCACGACTGCGTCGCCGCCCGTGGCCCCCGGCAGACTCGGTCGACGACAATCACTGTCGCGAGCCGTGGAGCCCTCGCCGATCCGCGCGCGCGCGCCGAAGCGATGACTCTCATCGGCGCTGTCGAATGACGATCATCATGGGCATCCTGAACGTCACGCCCGATTCGTTCAGTGACGGGGGTCGATTCGCGCACGTCGATGCCGCGATTGCGCGCGGCCTCGAACTGCGCGACCAGGGCGCGACGATTGTGGATGTCGGCGGCGAATCGACGAGACCCGGTGCCGTCTCGGTGAACCCGCGTGACGAACGTGACCGCGTCATCCCGGTGGTCGGTGCCCTGACTCAAAGCGGCGTGAGCGTCAGTATCGACACCAAGAACGCGTCGACTGCCCAAGCTGCGGTCGAAGCCGGGGCGCAGTTGATCAACGACGTTTCGGGTGGTTTAGCCGACGAAGGGATGCCGCGGGTCGTCGCGCAGAGTGGCGTGCACTATTGCGTCATGCACTGGGGCGGCGGGGCGGATGCGGCCCCCGTCTATACCGACGTCGTCGCCGAGGTACGTGCCGACCTCAAGAACCGGGTCGCAGAACTCGTCGTCGCCGGCGTCGACCCGTCGCGGATTCTGCTGGATCCCGGGCTCGGGTTTGCGAAAGACGCTGACGACAACTGGGCTCTGCTTGCTCGACTCGACGAGATCGAGTCACTCGGGCATGGCGTGCTGGTCGGGGCGTCCCGCAAGCGTTTCGTCGGTGCCCTGCTGCCTTCAGGGGCGGAGATGGATGCCCGCGACCTCCCCTCGGCCGTGATCAGCGCGTTGGCCGCGCGCTCGGGTGCCTGGGGCGTGCGCGTTCACGACGTGCCCTCGACCCGGCTCGCTCTCGCCGTGGCTGACCGATGGAAGTCGGGATCGGAACGGTGATGGAACCACTCGACGAGATCACGCTGACCGGACTGCGCGCAAACGCACACCACGGTGTGTTTGAAGCCGAGCGCCTAAACGGCCAGGAGTTCGTGATCGACGTGACAGTGCGGCTGCCGCTTCGACCGGCGGCCGCGGGTGACGATCTCGAGCGCACCGTTCACTACGGACTGCTGGCCGAGCAGGTTGTCGCCGCGGTCGAATCCGACCCGGTCAACCTCATCGAGACTGTCGCCGAGCGGGTCGCCGACGTCGCGTTGGCCTTCCATGCCGTGCACGAGGTCGTTGTCACGGTGCACAAGCCTCACGCGCCAATCACCGTTCCGTTCGACGATGTCACGGTCACCATCACCCGGGGGCGCTCATGAACGTTCAACTTCGTCAGATCGAGTCACCGGCAGTCATCTCGGTCGGCAGTAACCTCGGCGACCGCACGGCGACTTTCGCCGCGGCCGTGCGGGCGCTCGCCGAAGCCGACGGCATCGAGGTGACCGCGATCTCAACCCCGATCGAGACCGTCGCGATACGTCCCGACGGGGAAGACCCGGCTGCCCCGGCGTACCTGAACGCCGTGGTCCTGATCCGCACCACCCTCGCGCCCCGGGCGTTGCTCGCGGTGCTCAACGGCATCGAACACGACAACGGGCGGGTGCGAGCCGAACCTTGGGGCGACCGCACCCTCGACCTCGACATCGTCGACTACGCGGGCATGCAGTCCTCCGCCGTCGATCTCACGTTGCCGCACCCGCGCGCGTTTGAACGGTCCTTTGTGCTGCGCCCTTGGCTCGAAGTCGATCCTGAAGCCGTACTTCCTGGCCACGGCCGCGTCGCTGATCTGGTCGCAGCGCTCGGTTCTCCGGGTTCGCGGAGCGGTTCGTGACCCGTACCCGACCGTCGACGATCATCGGTCTAGTGCTCGCGGGCGGCATCGTCGCCTTCCTGTTGCAGCTGGGGCTCGCGGCCGCGAGTCAGCCGAAGTTTCGCCCGGAGTATTCGATGGCGGTGACCTTGATCGCCATCGCGATTGTCGTGATCGCCCTCGCCGTGCCCGTTCGGCAGGCCGCCCGCGGACGGGTCCGTACTGCGATCGACCCGTTCCACGCGACCAGAGTGGTACTGATCACCAAGGCGTCGAGCATCGTCGGCGCACTGTTCACCGGCCTCGCTGTCGGTCTCTTGCTCGAGCTGCTCACCCGCAGCGGCGGGCTGAACGGCGACAACCTGCTGCGGGCGGTTGCCGTCGTTGGCGCGTCGATCGTGTTGCTGATCGCCGGGTTGCTCGGCGAGCACTTCTGCACGGTGCCGCCTTCCGATGATGACGACCGGAACGGCGACCCCCTGCCGGGTAGCCTGGACCGGTGACCCCCTCGATCGATCCGGTTCCGGGCGACTGGCAGCGGGTGTCTCCCAAGTACGTCGTCGTCGACTTCGTCGGACACGTCGTCTCATCGTTGGTGTTCGCCGCCGCCGCGACAGTGCCGTTTGGCATCACCCAAAATCCGTGGTGGTTGATTGCCCCCGCGGCGGTGCTGATCATCGGCATCGTGATTGCCGCGTTCATCCCGCGACGGGTTCGTTCAATTGGCTATCGCCTCCGTGACGACGACCTGGTCTTTCGCCGCGGCATCATGTTCTTGCGCGTCGTTGCGGTGCCGTACGGCCGGATGCAGTTGGTCGACATCAATCGGGGACCCATCGCTCGCGGGTTCGGACTCTCCGAACTGAAGCTGGTGACCGCCGCTGCGGCGAGCCACATCACGATCCCGGGGCTGCCCGAGGCTGATGCTGAACACCTCCGCGACCGTCTCGTCGAACTTGCCGAAAGCCGCCGGGCGGGGCTGTGATTCCGCTCGCCGACGGCGCGTGGCACCGCCTGCATCCGGCGACGCCGCTGCTGCGCGGCGGCATCGCGTTGATCGCGATCATCGGCATCGTCGTCGCGAACCTGCGCGAGCGTCTGGTCGAGTTCTTCTTTCCGGCGATCGCCTGCCCAGCGCACGATCTCGCGTGTCAGGGCGACCCGGTCGACCTGATCGTCGACAACGGGTACGTTCTCATCGCCTTGGCGGCTGTACTGGGGATGTTGTTGGTGCTGATCGGATTGTTTTACGTCTCCTGGCGGGCACACACTTTTCGCGTCACGGGTGAGGTCGTCGAGGTTCGCAGCGGAGTGCTGTTTCGCACGCACCGCAAGGCGCGGCTCGATCGCATCCAAGGCGTGACGATCGTGCGGCCGATCGTCGCTCGACTGCTCGGGGCAGCTCGCCTCGAGGTCGAGGTGGCCGGTAACGACGCGAACGTGCAACTCGCCTACCTCGGGACCGCCGCATCCGATCTGTTGCGCGCCGACATCCTGCGTCTTGCATCGGGGTCGCGCGTGGCGGGCGGCGAGATTCCCGCGCAAGCCGGCTCGCTCCTCGATCGCCGAGTGAACGAGCTTCTCTCGCCCGAGCTCGATCCCTCGCTGGCCGCGCCCGAATCGGTCGTGCGGATGCATCCGGGCCGGCTGATTGGTTCGACCCTGCTGAGTGGGACCACGGTTGTGTTCCTTGTGGTTGCCATCGCCGTATCGGTCGGTCTCGTGCTGTCGATCGGGGTCTCGCGCGATTTCCTCGTGGTGCTCTTCACGTTCGTGCCGATCGTCCTCGGTCTGGGCTCGTACTCGGCGCGCCGGGTGACCAAGTTTCTGCGGTACACGATCGCCCGCACTCCCGACGGAGTGCGGATCGGGTACGGGCTACTCACCACCCGCAACGACACCCTGCCTCCGGGCCGCATCCACTCGGTTGCCGTGAGTCAGACCCTGCTGTGGCGCCCGGCCGGCTGGTGGACGGTGCGGGTCAACCGTGCGTCCCGTGGGGGGCCGTCGCAGGGGCAGTCGGCGCAGCAAAACACGATCGTGCTTCCGGTCGGATCGCGCGAGGACGTGGTGCGGGTTCTCGAGCTGCTGCTGCCCGAGCTGATGGGTGCCGCGCAGGACAGCGCCGCCGGCGCCGACCTGCGCACCCTGTTACACAACGGCCTCGTGGGGCGCGGCGGCCACGACGAGTTCACGGGGTCACCTCGTCGCGCGGTCGTGCTGCGCTGGTTCTCGTGGCGCCGTAACGGCTTCGCGCTCTTCCCGGGTGCTGTGCTGCTGCGCAAGGGGGCGATCTGGCGGGAGCTCGCGATCGTTCCGACCCCGCGCATGCAGAGCGTCGCGATCGAGCAGGGTCCGATCGAACGGGCGCTTCGCCTCGCGGCGGTGCACGTGCACACGGTGGCGGGTCCGATCTCGCCGCGACTGGGCGCGCTCGACGCTCGCGACGCCGAGGCGTTCTTTCGGGATGCGGAGCTCGCCGCGGTCACGGCCGGCGGCAGTGAGAGCACCCACCGCTGGCGTTCGGGGGAGAAGTAGTGGCGCAGCGTTCGGGTCGACTCGGAATCGGGATCATCGGAGCGGGTCGCGTCGGCCCGGTGCTCGGGGCCGCGCTCGGCGGGGCGGGTCACGCGATCGTCGGCATCAGCGCGGTTTCCCAATCCAGTAGGGAGCGGGCCGACGCCCTGCTGCCCGGGGTGCCGATTCTCGATGTGCCGGATCTGATCGAGCGCAGTGAACTCGTGCTGCTGGCCGTGCCGGGTGACGAACTGCCCGCACTAGTCGCCGGGCTCGCCGCGACCGGAGCCGGGCAGGCGGGGCAACTCGTCGTGCACACCGCACCAGAGCACGGGATCGGGGTGCTCGCCCCCGCTGCCGCGGCCGGCGCTATTCCCCTCGCCATCCATCCGGTGATGGCGTTTACCGGCACGAGTCTCGACCTGGTGCGCCTGCGCGAGTCGTGGTGCGCGGTGACAGCGCCGACACCCGTGCTGCCGATCGCGCAAGCTCTGGTCGTCGAAATGGGGGCGGAGCCGTTCGTGGTGGCCGAGGCCGACCGCGCCGCCTACGCGGATGCGGTCGCAGCCGCAACGACGTTCTCGACCGCGATTGTCACGCAGGCCACGGCCGCGCTCGGCCGCATCGGCGTCGGCGATCCCGGGCGAGTGCTCGGGCCGCTCGTGCGCTCGGCTGTCGAGAATGCCCTGTCGTCCGCGGCTACGATCGACGCGGAGGCCCGGAAGAGTGACTAGACCGCTCGTCGTCGAGACGATTCAGGCGATGAGGGCGGCGTTGGCCGAACACGTCGCTGCCGGCCGAACCGTCGCACTCGTGCCCACCCTCGGCGCTCTCCACGACGGGCACCTTGCGCATGTCGCCCGCGCCCGTCAACTCGCGGATGTCGTCGTCGTGTCGATCTTCGTGAACCCCCTCCAGTTCGGTGCCAACGAAGACCTCGAGAAGTACCCGCGCGACCTCGAGGGCGATCTCGACCAACTCGCAGTCCACGACATCGACTACGTCTTCGCGCCCTCAGTCGCTCAGATGTTTCCGGACGGCGATACCCAGGTGAAGGTCACCGGCGGGCCGGTGTCGACGATGTTCGAGGGTCGGGCACGTCCCGGGCATTTCGACGGCGTGCTAACGGTGGTGGCGAAATTTTTGCACATCGTCCAGCCGCAGGTTGTCACGTTCGGGCAGAAGGATGCCCAGCAGCTCTTCCTCGTGCAGCGCATGGTGAAAGACCTCGACATCCCGGTCAAGATCGAAGTCATCGAGACGGTTCGCGAAGCCGACGAGTTGGCGCTCTCCAGTCGCAACCGCTTCCTCAGCCATGCCGAACGTCGGGCGGCGCGAGCGATTCCGCGGGCGATTGAGGCGGCGGCATCGGCATCCGATCTCGGAATCGACACCGTCATTGCCGCCTCCCAGGCCGTGCTGATGGACGAGCAACTGGTTAGCTTGGACTACCTGAAAGTCGTCGACCCGCGCACCTTCCTCCCGGTCGACGACGGCTACCGGGGGCCGGCTCGCGTGATCATTGCGGCGAAGGTGGGCACCACCCGATTGATCGACAACGACTCCATCTATCTCAACTGAACTGATTGATTTCTCATGACTGACGACACCGCTCCTTCTCCCGAGGCGACTGAAGAAGACATCGCTGAGCAGAAGGCCGTGCGGATGGCCAAGCGTGAGCGACTGATTCGGGATGCCGACTCGGCCGGTGAGGGCGCGTATCCGGTCACGCTTCCGGTGACGCATTCGATCGCGGAGGTGCGGGCCACATTTCCATCCCTGTCGGCTGATGATGTGACGGGTGTTGTCGTGGGGGTCGCGGGGCGCGTGGTGTTCTTGCGCAACTCGGGGAAGCTCGGCTTCGTTGCGTTGCAGGCTGGGGACGGCGGACGGCTTCAGGCAATGTTCTCGTTGGCAGAGTTGGGCGAAGAATCCCTTCAGCGTTGGAAGGAACTTGTCGACCTCGGCGATCACCTCTTCGTATCGGGTGAGGTCATCTCGTCGCGGCGGGGGGAGCTCAGCATCCTGGTGAAGGAGTGGGCGATCGCCTCGAAGGCGCTGCTGCCGCTGCCGAACCTGTACAACGAGTTGAGCGACGAAACGCGGATGCGCCAGCGCTACCTCGACCTGATCGTGCGCGAGCAGGCCCGGGTCACGGTGCGCGC
>JBDTNW010000049.1:0-7998 GCA_039933575.1 Pseudolysinimonas sp.
CGACCACTTTCGTGCAGGACGGAATCGGCGGCTTCCGCAACGGCTACGAATACGCACGCGGCGGCAACCCGACCCGTACGGCACTTCAGACCCTGCTGGCCAGCCTCGAGGGGGGCGATCGCGCCTTCAGTTTCGCCTCGGGGCTTTCGGCCGAAGACGCTCTTCTGCGCGCAACCCTCACGCCGAACGCTCACGTGTTGATGGGCAACGACGTCTACGGCGGAACCCATCGCCTCGTCTCCCGCGTATTCGTCCCGTGGGGCGCGTCGCTCTCGACGGTCGACATGAGCGATTTGGATGCCGTGCGCGCCGCAATCCGGCCGCTCGCCACGAAGGTGGTGTGGATCGAGACTCCGAGCAATCCGTTGATGAAGATCACCGACATCGCAGCCGTTGCCGCGATCGCGCACGAGGTTGGCGCGATTGTTGTCGTCGACAACACCTTCGCGACGCCGTACCTTCAGCGACCTCTCTCTCTCGGGGCCGACGTCGTCGTGCATTCGACGACCAAGTACCTTGGCGGTCACAGCGACGTGCTCGGCGGGGCGGTCATCGTGAAGGAGGGCGCGCAGGTCGACGGGCAGAGCCTCGCCGACAAGGTCGCCTTCCTACAGTTCGGCGTCGGTGCGGTCTCCAGCCCGATGGATGCCTGGCTGACGATCCGCGGCATCAAGACCCTTGCGGTGCGCGTCGAGCGGCACTCCTCGAACGCGCAGACCATCGCCGAGCGTCTGGTCGGACATCCGAAGCTCAGCGCCGTGTACTACCCGGGGCTGCCCGACCACCCGGGGCATGACCTCGCGGCCACGCAGATGAAGGCGTTCGGCGGCATGCTCTCGGTACAGCTCGCCGACGGCCCGACTGCCCGCAAATTCGCCGAGTCGACGAAGCTCTTCCAGCTCGCTGAATCGCTGGGCGGCGTCGAATCGCTGGTCTGCTACCCGTCCGAGATGACGCACGCCTCGGTGCGCGGCACTGAACTCGAGGTGCCGGTGTCGGTCGTGCGACTGTCGGTGGGCATCGAGGATGTCGACGACCTGATCGCGGACCTGCTGACGGCGCTCGACGCGCTCTAGCCCGTGTCACTTCGGATCCCCAAAGACTTCACGCTCGGCGCGGCGACAGCCGCGTACCAGATCGAGGGCGCCGCGCACGAGGATGGTCGAACGCCGTCGATCTGGGACACCTTCAGTCACACGCCCGGATGGACCTTAGACGGCGACACGGGAGACGTTGCGGCCGATCACTACCACCGGCTGGAGGCAGACCTCGACCTGATGGCGCACCTCGGGCTCGAGGCGTACCGCTTCTCGATCGCCTGGCCGCGCGTGCAGCCGGGCGGACGCGGCGCGCTGAATCCGGCCGGGATCGCGTTCTACTCACGGCTCGTCGACGGCCTGCTTGCCCGCGGCATCGCACCCGTCGCGACCCTGTACCACTGGGACCTCCCGCAAGAACTCGAGGATGCTGGCGGCTGGCCGCAGCGCGAAACGGCGGTCCGCTTCGCGGAGTATGCCGCCCGCACGGTCGAGGTGCTCGGTGACCGGGTGGCGATCTGGACGACCCTCAACGAGCCCTGGTGCTCGGCCTTCCTCGGCTACGGATCGGGGTCTCACGCCCCGGGCCACGCTGACGGCGCGTTGGCGCTCGCCGCGATGCATCATCTCAATCTGGCTCACGGGCTCGCGGTACCCGAGATCCGTCGTGCAGCGCGCAACTCGCCCCGGGTCTCCGCGACACTCAACTTCCACGTCGCTCGTCCGGCCGACCCGGACGCCGAAGACGCCGCGCGGCGGATTGACGCACTCGCCAACCGCTCGTTCACCGGGCCGATCCTTGACGGCCGGTACCCCGACGATCTCGTGCGTGACACCGCGAAGGTGACCGATTGGGCGTTCGTCGAGGACGGCGACCTGGCGCTGATTGCGCAGCCGATCGACCTGCTCGGGGTGAACTACTACTCGACCGTGACGGTACGAGACGGTGATGGCCGGTCGCCGCGCGCCGCCTCGGACGGACACCGACCCGCACAGGGGTCGCCCTGGCCGGGGAGCGAGCACGTCGAGTTCCTCCCGCAACCCGGACCTCTGACCGACATGGGCTGGAACATCGCTCCCGATGCGCTCGAGGATTTGCTCCTGCGACTGGCCGCTGAGCATCCCGAGTTGCCCCTCATCGTCACCGAGAACGGGGCGGCCTTCCGCGACGACCCGATCGAAGGACAGGTCGTCGACCCTGAACGCGGCGACTACATCGAACGCCATCTCGCGGCGACTCTGCGCGCCCGCGAGGCGGGGGCGGACGTGCGGGGCTATTTCGTCTGGTCGCTGCTCGACAATTTCGAGTGGGGCTACGGGTACTCGAAGCGGTTCGGGATTGTTCGTGTCGACTACGCAACGCAGGAGCGGATCGTGAAGGACAGCGGTCGCCGGTACGCGGAATTCATCCGCGGCCGCATCATCTCCTCCTGAGGTCGACAACGTTGGCCGAAATCCGCGCGCGCGTGTCGGTGGGAGAGCGCCAGACTGGTCAGGTGCAATCGCAAGGCCGGATCGGGCTGCCCTCGGCCTCTGCCCTCTACATCGCTGCGGTGCTGGGCACCGGGGTGCTCGTGCTGCCGGGTCTGGCTGCTGACGCTGCGGGGCCGGCATCCATCATCGCGGTCGCTGCGGTGCTGGTGCTCTCGATCCCGTTGGCCGGAACCTTCGCAGCGCTCGCCGGGCGGTTTCCGGATGCCGGCGGCGTCGCGACCTTCGTGCGGCTCGCGCTCGGGCCGACCGCCGCCCGGATGACCGCGTACTGGTTCTTCTTCGGGTGCGGGTTTGGGGCCCCGGTAGTCGCCGTCCTCGGCGGTGAATACTTGACCTCGGTGCTGGGGCTGTCGCACTCCTGGGTGCCGGTACTGGGGATCTCATTTTTCGTCATCACGATCGGGCTCGCCTGGATCGGACTGCGGGTGAGCGGAGCCGTCCAACTGGTGCTCACCGCACTGCTGGTCGCCGTCGTGCTGCTCGTGGTCGTGAGCGCGCTGCCGGTCGGCCAGCGATCGAATTTCGAGCCGTTTCTGCCGCACGGTTGGAGCGGGGTCGGGCTCGCGATCAGTCTGTTCGTCTGGGCCTTCGCCGGTTGGGAGGCGATCACACACTGGGCGAGTGAGTTCAAGAATCCGCGGCGTACCTTGCCGCTGGCCACCGCGATCGCTGTCGTCGTGGTCGGCGCCGCCTACCTGTCGCTGCAGTTCGCGACTGTCGCGGTGCTCGGCACCGGCCGGCCCAGCAGCATCGTTCCTCTCCTCGACCTCGTCGCCATCACCCTTCCCGGTTACGGCCCGCTGATTGTCGGCGTGATCGCTGCGGTCGTTGTCATCGGGGTGCTCAACGCCTATATGCCGGCCCTCGGAAACCTCGCCGCCTCGCTCGGCCGCGACGGCCACCTGCCCCGCTGGTTCGCGAAGGGTGCCGAAGCCGGTGCTGTGCCGCGTCGAGGGCTGCTGCTAACCGCCGCGGTGTGCCTCGGCTACACGGCCCTGTACTTCGCGCTCGGAGTCGACCTCAAGGTCTTCGTGCTGATCCACACGTCGTCGATGGTGGCCGTCTACCTGGTCGGGATGATCGCCGCCGTCCGCCTGCTCGACCGTTTCACCGTCGGCTGGTGGATGGCCGTCGTTTCGGTCGCGCTCACCGCGGGACTGGTCGTGCTGGCGGGCGCGAACCTGGTCATCCCGGCCGTTCTCGCGGTCGTCGCGATCGCCGTCACGATCGTCAAGCGCGTGCGCCAGCGCGCCCAACCCGTTCCTGAGCAGGAGTCGACCCCATGACCGCGCAGTCCCCCATCCACTACCGGGCCCACTTTGATGCTCGCGTCGACTTCGCCAACGGCGGGCACCTCAGCACCGAGGGCTTCCGCCTCGACCTTCCGACCGGGATGGAATCCCCCGCGCAAATTGCGGACCTCCTCGTGCAACATCTGGGCCTCGCGATGGTCGGCAAGGTCGAACTCGACCACCTCCAGATCGTCGAAGAGCAGCACAAAGGATCCCGCGCGATTGAAGCCCAACCCCAGTCGAGCACGCGCCGAATCGTCGATCTCAGCCACGTCATCCATGAAGGTCTGATCACGTATCCGGGTCTGCCCGCCCCCACCATCACGCCGTTTCTGACTCGAGAAGCCTCGCGGGCCAAGTACGCACCAGGCACCGAGTTTGCGATGGACATCATCTCGATGATCGGCAACACCGGCACCTACCTCGACTCGCCGTTTCATCGTTACGGCGACGGGTCCGATCTCGCCGGGCTCGACCTGAGCACCCTGGTCGACCTCCCCGCCGAGGTCTTTCACCTCACCGATCTGACGACGCGGGGAATTCCGGCAGGGGTGTTCCTCGACCGCGACCTGCGCGGCACCGCCGTGCTGCTGCACACCGGTTGGGACCGCCACTTCGGCACCCCCGAGTACGCGACCGGGTCGCCCTTCCTCGACGCAGCCGCGGCGGATAGCTTGGTCGCCCAAGGGGTGACTCTCGTCGGAATCGACGCGCTCAACATCGATGACACCGAGTCGGGCGGCGAGCGTCCCGTGCATTCGGCGCTGCTCGCGGCCGGCATCCACGTCGTCGAGCACCTCACCCGGCTCGGCGACCTTCCCCCTCGGGGTGCCCGGTTCACGTCAGCTCCCCCGGCGGTCGCGGGGTTCGGCACTTTCCCGGTGCGCGCGTACGCGACGCTCGGCTAGCCTCAGCACTCGACTAACCTCAAGCAGGACACGTCACCGACGGCGCGGGCGGTCCCATCCCACCGTCTCACCTCGCGAAGAAATCCGCTTCCGCATGACCATAGTCAGCCACCCCGGCGACGCGCTGAGCCTTCGTCAGCGTCTGGTGTACGTCCTGATCCTGGGTGCGCTAACAGCCCTCGGGCCGTTAACGATCGACCTCTACCTGCCGGCGTTCCCGCGGATCGCCGAAGAGTTGCACACCAGCGACGCTGCGGTGCAGCTGACCCTGACCGCGACGACCATCGGTTTCGGGATCGGCCAGCTGATTATCGGACCCTGGAGCGACACGATCGGCAGGCGCATCCCGCTGCTGAGCGCGACCTCCGTGCACGTGATCGCGAGCCTCGGGGTGATCGTCGCCCCCAGCGTCGAGCTGGTCGCCGTGATGAGGGTCCTTCAGGGCGTCGGCGCGGCCGCTGGCGGCGTCGTCGCGTTGGCGATGGTGCGCGACCTGTTCGGCGGTAAACCTCTGGTGCGGATGCTCTCGAGGCTCTCGCTCGTCAGCGGTTTGGCTCCCGTGCTCGCGCCGCTCATCGGGTCGCAGCTTCTGCGGGTGGTGGACTGGCGCGGCGTCTTCGTCTTCCTCGCAGGGTATGGAGTACTCGTAGTGGTCGCGACCGCCGTCTTCCTGGTCGAAACGCTCTCGGCCGACGCGCGTCGCATCACACGGCACGTCAGCGTCCTCGACCGGTTTCGGGCGCTGTTTCGCGACCGCGTGTTTCTCGGGGCTGCAGTTATCGGCGGCATGGTGTTCAGCTCGATTCTGAGCTACGTGTCGTCGTCGCCGTTTCTGCTGCAGGACCTCTACGGCGTCGATCCGCAGCAGTTCGGACTGCTGTTCGGCCTCAACTCGCTCGGGCTGATGGCCGCGGTACAGGTCTCGGCTCGACTCGTCCCGCGAATCGGCGCTGCCTGGGTGTTGGTGATCGGTACGGGGTTAATCGCTCTGTCGGGGGTCGCGCTAGTCGTCGCGCCCAACCTCGGTGACGGACCGCTGACGGTCATCGTGCCGTTCTTCTTACTGGTCTCGAGTTGCGGGCTGTGCTTCCCCTGTGTGCAGGTGCTCACCCTCGCCAACCACGGCAGTGAGGCAGGAACAGCGGCATCGATCACGGGCGCCGCGAATGCCGCGATCGCAGGCCTGGTGTCGACCATTCCGGGGTTCATCGGCCTGACGTCGGGCGCGCCAGTCGGCTGGGTCGTTCTGGCGGCAATGACTGTCGCCATGGCATCCCTGTGGCTGTTGGTACGCCCCTGGAGCGTGCCGCCTCTCGTCGACTGAGGTCTCTGGAAGGTCCGCAGCGCTGACTCAGGTCGAGCGGGAACCTCGCGCCGCGAACCGCTGCTGAAGCAGCACGGCGACCACGATAATCACGCCCTTCACGATGGCCTGCACCGACGTCGACAGGTTGTTTTGCGTGAAGATGTTGACGAGCGTCTGGAAGATCAGCACGCCAAACACGGTTCCAACGATCGTGCCCCGACCGCCGATCAGCAGGGTGCCGCCGACGACCACCGCGGCGATCGCATCCAGCTCGTAGCCGCCGCCGTGGGTCGAGGAGCCGACCGACGTGCGGCCCATCATCATGAATCCCGCGATGCCTGCTGTGGCTCCGGCGAGCACGTAGAGCGCGACGATGTGGCGCTTGACCTTGAGCCCGGCGAGACGCGCCGCCTCGTAGTTGCCGCCGATCGCGATGGTGCGTCGTCCAAAGGTCGTGCGGCCGAGCAGGAACCAACCGACGACCGCCACGATCGCGAAGATCCAGATGAGTGCGGGCACCCCGAACAGGCCCCCGAAGAAGAAGTTTAGGAAGCTGGTGTTGTTAATAATCAGCGTCTTGCGGTCTGAGATCAACTCCGCGAGGCCGCCCGCAGCGGCGAGCATCGCGAGGGTCGCCATGAACGGCACCACTCTCCCATAGGCGATCACGATTCCGTTCACTAATCCCGCCGCGGCGCCGACGGCTACCGCTACGACGACGAGCAGCAGCCAGGACGTCTCCCTCGCCGCGGCCTGGACGGCGGCTGTTGACGCGACGACCGTAGAAAGTCCCAGGACCGATCCGACCGAGAGGTCGATGCCCCCGGACGTGATCACGAAGGTCATGCCGAGCGCGATAACGCCGACGGTCGCGGCGGCCCTGACGATCGTCAGGAAGTTCTCGACGTTGACGAACCTCTCGCCTGCAGTCACGGCCCCGACACCCACGATGACGGCGAGCGCGATCACGAGCCCCAGGTTGCGGCCGGTGCCGCCGCTCAGGAAGCGCCGCAGCGCACTCGGTGGCGCCTCACCGGCGAGTTGAGGGTTCCCCAGTGCAGGGGCGTGGACGACAGGGATGGGGGTCGGCTCGCTCACGCGGCGGTTCCTTTCATAACGAGGTCGAGTACGCCGCGCTCGTCGATGGAGCTCGCATCCGTCGTTGCAATGACGCGACCATCCGAGATGACGAGGACGCGATCGGCGAGGCCGAGCACTTCCTCGATCTCGCTCGACACAACGACGATGGCGGTGCCGGCCTCGGCAAGCCGGCGGATGAGGGCGTAGATCTCGGCGCGGGCACCGACGTCGACGCCGCGGGTCGGCTCGTCGAGCAGTAGCACCTTGGTGCCGTGCACGAGCCAGCGGGCGAGCATGATCTTCTGCTGGTTCCCTCCGGACAGCGTGCCGGCAAGGCGGTCAGCGTCGTTGGGACGCACCTCGAGCGCGTCGAGCTGCTCCGCCGTCGCGCGACGTTCCCGCCGTTCGTCCAGTACGCCAACCCGAGCGAACCGCGAGATCGTCGACAGAGTCACATTGCGGTAGATCGGTTCTTCGAGAAGCAGTCCCTGACTCTTACGTTCTTCGGGCGAGAGACCGATTCCGGCTGCCACGGCATCCCCCACCGAGCCGGCTTTCAGCAGGCGATCACCGAGGTGTACCGTCCCTGCGGTCGGCTTGCGTGCTCCATAGATTGCTTCGAGGATTTCGGAACGCCCCGAGCCAACGAGCCCGGCCAACCCGACCACCTCGCCTGCCCGGACCTGGAAGGACACATCGGCGAAGATCGTGCGCAGCGAGAGCCCCTCGACATCGAGCACGACAGGAGCATCTTCCGCGACACCCGGGCGCGGAGGAAATGCGTGTTCGAGCGTGCGGCCGGTCATCAAATGGATGAGCTCGGGCGTCGGGGTGCTGGCAACCTCAAGGCCGCTCGCGACGCTCACGCCGTCTTTGAGCAC